>JANPAU010000200.1:0-6200 GCA_031430055.1 Akkermansiaceae bacterium
GCTGCACGCGTTTCATCTATCTGGAAAACAAGAAACCAGCCCAACCCGCGAAGACCACAGAAGCCAAAGACAAAACCGGCTTGCAAGCGAAGCAAAACCTCAAGGGCAACACCAAGCTCCTGACCACGCTCCGCAACGCCGTGAGCGCCTCCGCCGATGAGGAAGGCTGGGCGAACCTTTCAAACATCGCCAACCGCATCAACAACGAGAGTCCACTGGACCACCGCACCTACGGCTTCAAGAAACTGGGGGATCTTTTCGAAGCCATTGATCTCTTCGAAGTGAAACGCGAGAAAACCGCCAGCCACACCGTCACCTACGTGCGGATCGCCAAAGTCGGCGGGAAGAAGGTGAAGGTGAAAACGTTAGAGATCTATAATGAGGACGATATTCCGTTCTGATGTCAGAACCGAGATTTCCGCGAATGAGTGAGCGAAATGAATCTTCGTGATCCCTTCAGACCGACACCTTATTTCAGCCTAAACTATCACGCATTGCGGGCGGCATCAGCCGTTTTCCCGGGCGAATTCGGAACCTCGCGGCAAAACGCTCGCCATCTAACGTGACACAAGTATTCCTGCCAGTTCTTCAAAGCCAACCCGCTTAATCGCTCCGGCGAGCTTGCGTTTTTCATTCACCCATCTTTTCGTAAAAGTGGAAAGATCGCAGTGATTGACTAGGGAGCGATTACCTGACAACAACCCTTGAGTAATGCACTGCGCTGTCCGATTTCGAGTCAAACTTCCTGCCGCCATGATTTGGCGGCGTGCAGTGGCTTACGGAGCATGATGGCGGAGGATTCACCCGTAGACTTCTCCGGAACGCCCAACAAGTGGCAGGCTCCGGGAGTTTATTCATGCGTCCCGCCTGTCGCTCGAACGTTCCGGTTTCTAACTCAAACCGACATGCAGCTCAAGACCGACGACTCCTTTAACCGCCGCAGCGTGATTCTCATGCTGGGTTCGGTGGTTTTATTCGCAGCGAATACCTTGCTGATTCGCGCCATCGCGCTCCACACGCCGGCGGCGGACGGCTGGGTCGCAATCCTGTTCCGAGGTGGCGTCGGATTGTTATTCGTATTCGTGCTCTTTGGATTTGGACGTGGACTTGATATGAAACGCTTGTTCAGTGGGCGCTTAATCACCATCCGTGGCATCATCGGCGCGCTGAGCACCATCGCGTTTTACATCACCATCATCAAACTCGGTGCCGGCCGCGCGGTGATTATCAATTTGACCTATCCGATTTTCGCATCGGTCATTGCAGCGCTATGGTTGAAGGAAAAAATCAGCCGTGGCGCATTCGTCTGGATGCTGGTCGGCTTCGGCGGCTTGGTGGTTTTCCTGAGCGAAGCGGGTCAGCTTTTGCGTCCCTCACCTTACGACTTGCTTGCACTTGCCGGGGCTGTGGGCTCTGGCTGGGTAGTAGTGATCATCCGTCGCCTGCGCCATGAAGAACATCCGGCGACGATTTACGCCTCGCAGGCATTTTACGGAATGCTCATCGCAGCTCCCGCAGCGGTGAAAGTCCCCGCTCTACCAACCTCAGCATGGTTGGGTCTAGCCGTCGGCGCTGTGATCGTGACCATCGCCCAACTCATCATGACGCAGGCCTATCAGTTCATGTCGGTATCGCGTGGCTCCTCGTTACAAATGCTATTGCCAATCGTCACCGCAGTGGGTGGTTTCTTTCTTTTCGGAGAGGCATTTCATCCCCTTGAGATCGCAGGCGCGATGCTGACTCTGTTCGCGACGTGGAGGGTGGTTGTCTCGCACTGAAGAGCAAATCTAACCCTTTGCCAACGCGACGACCTTTTCCTGCTTGGATTTCACCACACCACCTGGCTGCTCTAAGGTAATCACGAAAGCCTGAGGATCAGTGAGTGCCAGCTTGGCGGCAATAGGAATCACAACGGGCGAGCCATCGGTAGGAATATCAAATACTCCGCCATCGACTGGGGCTTCGTCCCGTTTGGGATCGACGATCCAGAGCTGGTATTGCGCCTTGCCGGGGTCATTCACCGGAATGCCGCTGAGGGTCATGTAACCTTGTTGAAGTTGATCGCTCCAGATTACCTTCCCGCTGGCGTTTTTGAAATCTCCCAAGCCTTCGAATTTCCGTTCGATCAGGTCAGTGGATTCAACGCGAAGCTGGCTTTCCGAGGCGACGGGCGTTTGCGGTGTGCTCTTGGATGAGCTTAACACTGCGAACAAGGCAACTGCCGCAGCGGCTGCCCAGCCAGTAATAGGGTTGCGCAGAATTTTCTGCCAAGTTGGGACATTAGGAGCCAAGATGTTTCCCGACAGGGTAGCCGCTGCTTGATGCAGGCGAGCTGCAAGTTCGCCAGGTAGCGGTTCGAGCGAACCTTGAATTCCGTCCATTTCCAAAGTTGCCACCAGCAACTCGAAGGCAAGATCTTGCGAAATGCCAAGCTGTTGGCTCAATTTTGCCAATTCGAACTCTTCTTCGAGTGTCAAGTCACCCAAGGCACGACCCGCGCTCAGCTCGTCAAAACGAAGTTTGAGATCTTGAGGGTTCATGAGGCGGATTGACGGTTAGAGATTCCAATGCGCTGCAATTGCTCGCGCAAAGTGATGAGACCGCGCCGGAGACGGGTCTTGACGGTGCCGAGTGGAAGTCCGGTTTTCTCGGCGATTTCTGGATGAGTAAATCCTTCTTGAAAAAAGAGTTCAAACAGCTGACGAGTCTCGTCAGGGAAAGTAGCTAGCGATGATTTCACCATCTCGGGATCGCATGTGATCGATGAGTTTTCGGAACTCGGTAAAGGAATGGCTTCAGCAACTGCTAGAGGTTCGAAATCAGGTTTTCTGCCATGCCGCCGCAGAAAATCAATGGCCCTGCGCTTGGCGATTAATCCTACAAAGGTTGTCTCCGAGGCGATTGATGAATTAAAAGCTTCCGCTTTTTTCCAAATCTCAATGAAGACTTCTTGGACAAAATCTTCGGCCTCCGAGTGGTTGTGGATGTAGCGCTTCGCGACGGCCCACACGATTCCCGCATAGCGGGTAATGCACAGGTTCATGGCGTCGGAGTCCCCTGCCGCCACTCGAGGCAGAAGATTTTGATCGGGTGATAGACTTTTCGCCGTCAAGAGTTGCTTGAGAAAGTAGTGAGCACTCGCCTTTTGTCCACTGCTAGTTCGGACGATTTGATTGACGCACTGCCCTTGGCGTTCAGGCGGCTGCCAGGATTCGATCCAAGTCTCTGTGATGAATGCACAAATTCCCCAAATCCCGGCATCAATCGCCCGGATTTGAGGAATCGTGGTATTATTCACAAATCTAAAGAATCTTATGTGTGAAGTTCAGTTACTTGGTGGGTGGCATTAACACGGCATCAATGACGTGGATGACTCCATTCGAAGCTTTGACATCCGCACTGGTGACCTTCGACTTATTGATGAATAACGAGCCGTCTTTGACCTCAAGGGTAAGCTTGTCCTTATTAAGTGCGGTGGCTTCGGTGAGCTTCATCGCCGCCTTTGCATCGACATCTCCGGCAACGACGTGATAGGTCAAAATACCGACGAGTTTTGCTTTATTCTCCGGCTTGAGGAGCATTTCCACGGTGCCTGCTGGAAGCTTTGCGAATGCCTCGTCGGTCGGTGCAAAAACCGTGAACGGGCCCGGTCCCTTAAGGGTGTCGACAAGTCCAGCAGCTTCAAGTGCGGCGGCTAGTGTCTTGAATGACCCTGCCGCGACCGCTGTATCAACGATGTCTTTTTTCTCGGCAGCGTTGAGTGAACCTGCTCCGAATGAGACGAGACCTAACAAGCAGACGAATGATTTAAACAATGGTTTCATGAATTCGATTAATTTATTTGTTTGAGTTGTGACACCGTGTCGATTGCCGAAGCACGGTTACAAATAATGCTTCGACGAACCGCTCAAATTGGATTCAAAAAGATTTCGAAGTTTCCATCAAATCGTGTTTTCCAATCTTATTGGAATTCGGATGAAGCCGTAAAAAAAGGCCGCTGGGATTGATCCAGCGGCCTTTCGCAGTTTGATTGAACTTGATAAATTACTCTTCAGGTGGGCCGCCAGGTCCACCCTGAGGCATTGGGAATGGCATGCCACCTTCTGGAGCAGCAGGAGCATCTTCAATTTTGACGAGTTCCAGTACAAAAACAAGCGCGCTGTTTGGCGCGATGTCAGCACTGCTGCGCTCTACACCATACGCGAGTTCGCTAGGCAGATAGACTTTCCATTTAGCACCCACCGGCATGGTGGTGAGAGCTTCCTTGAATCCTGGGACCACTTGCAGCGTCATCGGTACTGGCGCACCTGGAGGCGAAGCATCGAATTCCTTACCGTCGATAAGGGTTCCCTTGTAGTTTACCATGAACTGCTTTTCCTTAGCGTCCTTATCCCCTTCTTTAGGAGCGACGTATTTCTCATCGCCGCCCTTGGTGATGACTTCATATTGAAGCCCGCTCTTGGTGGTGGTAATTTCTTTGCGCTTGGCATTTTCCGCGAGGAATTTTTTACCCGCTTCTAAGTTGGCGGCAGCACTCTCTTTTTCGCGGCCTTGGAGCATTTCGCCAAGTGCCTCCATGGCAGCTTGGAGCTTGGCTTCTTCGAGTTCGGGCTTGCCGCCTTTGATGGCTGCCATGAATCCTTTGAGAAATGTCTCAGGATCAAGATCTGCAGCACCCACGCCGAACTTGCCGAACTGTTGAGCAAAGCCGCCGCCGGTGCGGAAGCCTAGCGCGTAGGAAGAGTCAGCCTTGATCACTGCGGGATCGAGCTTCGGCTTGGCCGGAACCTCAACTGCGGGAGTGGTAGCTTCTGCTTTTTCAGGAGCAGCAGGCGTCTGGGCGGAAGTGGAAGCGATCAGGCCGAGGGCCAACACGCCGGGAATGAATTTACGGATCATATGTTTATTGGAAGGCCGCAAAAATTATGCTCGACCCGTGAACCTGTCCAGAACGGTTTTTTGCAATTTATCGGGCCAATTATAAGTCTGATCCGCTGGGAGAAACTCGAATAAAGTGGTTAGCCAACGCGATATTTCCCCTTGTCGCCCAGAGAATGTCACGAAAGAATTCCTACATGTCCGCACTTTCTCATGCCGTCAGCATTCACCCCTATTTCAAGCGAGTCCAATTCCAGCGGTAATTCAGTAGGGCTTTTCCGATGGTCCAGCGCAGCCCGATCTTACGCTCATTTTAGAGCCGGACGGGGTAGCCCGGGCCAAGCGGAATGCCGAGCAAGAACCACAGGATGAACAGGGCGGTCCATGCCACCAGCACCGCACCAGCCACCGGAAGCATCAGAGCCACTAACGACCCGACTCCGGATTGTTTCTGATAGCGCTGGGCAAAGGTGACGATCACCGGGAAGAAGACCAAGAGCGGCGTCAGCGTGTTTGCGGGACAATCGCCGATGCGATACGCGGCAAAGACCGTCTGCGCCGGAACGCCGAGCTGAACAAACAGCGGGACAAAAATCGGCGCAAAAATCGCCCATTTCGCCAGCGCCCCCGGAAGGAGGAAATCCAGCACGAAAATCACCAGGATGAATCCAACCAACAGCGGGAGGGCGGGGATGCCGGCCTGTCCGAGCCAATCCGCCAGCGCGGTGGCAATGACGCTGGGCATGTTTGAGAAATTAAAATAGGCAATGAACTGGCTGATCATCAGCAACATGAAGATCAAGCCGGAGAGCCCGGAAAAAGTTTTCACGACTGCTGCAATCACGTCCTTGGCCCCCTTGTAAGTGCCAGTTGCCATGCCGAACGCGACGCCGGGAATAAAGAAACACAGCATCACAATGAAAAGCAGACTGCCCATGAAGGGTGTCTGGCCGATGATGTTGCCGGTTGCTGGGTCGCGTAGCGGCGCGCCCGGCGGGAGAGTGACCAGCAGGACTAGGCCAAGCACGGCGAGGAATGCCACACCCGCCCACTTCAAACCGCGTGCTTCAAGGACCGGATCAATCTCGTTGCCTGCCGCCGCGTGGGCCTGATCCCCTGCGTCGGCAGGATCATACTTGCCCAAGCGGGGCTCGATAATCCGCACGATGACAAAACCAATCACGAAGGTTAGAAAGATCGCCGAGAACGCTTGAAAATAGTAATCGGCAGTGATGGAAACCGGCGCTTGGCCAATCATCCCGAGCGCTTCGTTGGTGATGCCGAAGAGCATGGCATCGGTGGGCGTCGGCACGAGATTGGCC
>JANPAU010000201.1:0-10832 GCA_031430055.1 Akkermansiaceae bacterium
ACGGCGAGAAACTCACCGACCCGAACGCCGAAGTTTCACCGGTGCCCAGCGATGTCCTCAAGCTTTCCAAAAAGCACGCTGTCAGATTCGTATGATCTCACCCATTGGAGCGCGGAATTCATTTTGCCCGCCGGCAATTCTTTGAATCTCTAGTTGAAATCCATACGTCATGGCAACCCCCAAAATCAAAACAACCAAGCCGAGTAGCCCTGTTTCTAAATTCAAACAGCCGCCAGTGCTTTTTGATAAAACTCAGGAAATGATTCGAAAAATCCAAGATCGTCTCGATGGTAAACTCATCACCTATTGGAACGGTTCGCGAGGCTCCATCTGCGACAATGATGTCATTGCACTATTCAAGTTGCTAGAGCACCTCGGCACCCAAGACGTGCTCTACCTGTTCATCAAGTCAGATGGCGGAAATGGCAAAGCCGCCTTGAGAATGCTGAATCTCATCCGGCGTTATTGCAAAAAACTCGTTGCTCTTGTGCCACTCGAATGCGCATCCGCCGCCACCATGATCGCCATCGGCGCAGAGGATATTCAGATGGGTCCCATCTCCTACCTCACCGCCGTGGACACTTCACTCACTCATGACTTGTCTCCAATCGACCGCGACAACGATCGTGTAAGCGTCAGCCTCGACGAGGTGAAACGAGTGATCAACCTATGGCTGAAACACGAAGGCCCGGCGAAAGACATGAATCCCTACCATGCTCTTTTCGAGCACATCCATCCACTCGTGATTGGAGCCGTGGACAGGGCGGACTCTTTGTCGATGATGCTTTGTGAGGAAATTCTCTCTCACCACATTCACGACCCGAAGAAACGGTCGAAAATCGCCGTCACCCTCAACTCGAAATATCCATCTCACGCCTACCCGATCTTGATCGACGAGGCCAAAAAGATCGGTCTGAACACCTTACCGATGGATCATGACGTCGCATCTCTACTGCTAGAACTCAATCACATCTACGGTGAGATGGGGCAGAAAGCGACCACCGACATCAATGACACTGAGTCCCACGGCAACGAGATTATTAACATCCTAGAGCGCGAAGACTTTCAGACTTACTATCAGCAAGACAAGGACTGGTTCTACCGCACCGAAGAACGCCGCTGGATCGTCCTCAATGATGCCAGCAGTTGGCATCAGGTGACTCGCCGGAGTGGTAAAGTGACCCACACCAAACTATTCTTCTAATCAATCGATCCCGCATCGAGTCGCGCACCCTTGAGCTTTTTTGCATCCTTTCGGGCTTGTCGGGTATAAACCAGTCCGTAGCTCATCGATCTATGTCCCTACGACATTTAGCGTGAACGCTACGGCCACGAAAACGTTTCAGACGGATCAACTGGCATGTTCATCCCCTCCGCCTTCAGGTGGGAAGCTGCATCTTGCGGGTGGTGAATTTCCAGGACACGAGCAGCGCGGCGATTAGTAACAGAATCCAAACTCGCCAGAGGGGATCCGGCTTGGTGTGGCGTTCGGTGGTGGATTGATTGGCGATGGGGACGGGATCGGATTTGCCGCAGGCGGAGAAATCGGCCTCGCGGGTGTCGGCAAAGAAGACGGCGGCATCGAGCAACATGGAATCGTTCTGACGGATCGTTAGAAAGCAGGGCGTGATCGGCGAGTGAGTGGTGGAAGTGGGGGAGGGGAGGGGCTTGCCGGTGAGGTCGCTGGCGGTGAATTGAAGAGGGAGATCGGGTGTGGTGATGATTTTGAGAGGTTGGCCGGTTTCGAGATTGGCGGAGGTGGGGGCAATTTTCGCTTCGCGGATCATCTCGGCGAAGCGGTGGAGCAGGACAATGAAGGCAGGTTGGTTAGAGGCGTTGGAGAGGCGGAGGTCGAAGTTGAAGCAAAGTTGGCGTGTGCTGGATTTTTCCCGCAGGAAAATGAGCGGGCGTTTGTCCTGCCAGAGAAGCACGGTGTCGGTAGGGAGGCGATCAAGTTCGATGGTCTCGCGGACGAGCAGGGATTGCCAATTGAGGCTGTCCATCAGCGGATGTCGTTCGGCGACGATGCCGCCCTTCAGGTAGGCTCCGCTGCGGGTGTTGTCTTCGACGAAGATGAAGGAATTTCCCGGCGGAAGCACGGGATCGAGGGGGTCATAGGAGGCGATTGATAGATCGGCGACGGCCGAGTCGGTGGTCGGGGTGGCGGCATCCAAGGCGCGGAGAAGTTTGGTGGTGAGATCGGCGAAGGCGGGAGAGGTGGCGGTGAAAAGGGTGAGAGACTTGGGCTTGGGGGCGACGATGGGAAGGGTGTCATCGAGGGGGAAGCGGTCGGGAGTGTGTTCAAGCCGCACTTTCTGCGCATCGGTAGGAAATGCGGCTTGGAGGGTGACGAGTGCGCCAGCTGGCAGATGGAGGACGCGTGGTTCGCTGCTGCCGGAAGTGGTTTGGATGGACCACATGCGATCGACGGCGGTCTTGCTGTAGTTTCTCACGAGTGCTCGCCAGACGAGTGCTCCTTCTTCGGTGGCGAACGAGACGCCGGTGAAACCGACGTTTTCGATAGGATCCCCTACGGCGATGAGCTTCGCGTCGAAGGGCAGTGAGGCCACCGGGGTGTCAGTGAGGTAAATGACAGTGCCTTCGCGAGAAACCAGGGAACGGGCGAGACGGATGGCTTGAGTAGGATCGGTGAGACCGTCTAGCGGTTGCCATTTTTCTAAGACAGCTTTGAGTTCCTCGATCGATGATCCGGCGTAGAGCCGCGGGCGGCTGGGGGCGGATTCAATAAGGGTCAGTTCGATGGAGGAGGCTGGACCTTGAAAGCCCGGTAACTCTGCGGCGAGACGGGCGATGGATTCCTTTTTAAAAACACCCATCGAAGCAGATGAATCCAGCACAATGGCGATGCGTTGCACGCTGCCGTATTTCTGGAAGCGGGGTTCTGCGAGAAACCATGCCAGCAGTAGCACGGCTAGCAACTGCATCCACAACGGGATGGATGGGATGATTCGTTCAAGCCGTCGGCCGCTGGCGGCATCGCGGTGAGTGCGCTCTAGCAGGAAGAGTGTCGAGACGGGAAGTTCGATGGCCTTTCGCTGGAGAAAATGGATCGTCAGCACTGCTGGAATGCCGAGCAGTGCGAGGAGGCCAAGAGGATTTGCGAGGGTGAGCACGAGGGAGATAGCAGATTATTCAACCGAGGATGAAAATGGGCGATGCTTGAAAATGGCTTGATAGGTGTGGGAGCTGTTCAAAATTGAGTGGAATCGGCATAGGCGACGAGCTGAATCTTAGTTTTTCCAAAACCACGGCGCTTGCGGTTTTGAGAGCTGACACTATTCTACCGCCAACCAATTCCAAATATGTCCGAAACTACCTCATCCCCGAAAATCACTGCCTACCTCAAAACCTTCTGTGGCTGGAGCGAAGGCATCCGCGCGATCATGCGGAAATACGAGCTTCCCTTCGAAGAGAAGGACATCATCAAAAATCCTGCATTCCGCTGGGAAATGGAACAACGCAGCGGCCAGTCACTCTCACCGTGCGTGGAAATCGACGGTCACATGCTGCCCGACATTTCCGGCGAGGAAGTGGAACAATGGATGCTCGAAAACGGCTACTTTGCGGCCAACGACGCTGCTCCAGATGCTCCGATCAATTCCGCCTGCACTGATGAACAGCACGAAGCGATGGCGATGGGACGGTCTCAGGTTCCAGGGAAGATTCGTTTCATCGACTAAGTCAGAATTCTCAGACAAAAGCCTCCGCGAGGGGCATTTCCTCTTCTGAACGATGGATTCTCCCGCAAATGCATGGAAACAGTGGTTGGCCGAAAATGGCCCGCGGCTACTTCTTTTCGCCCGTGGATGGAGTAAATCTCGCGCCGATGCGGAAGATCTCGTGCAAGAGGCGATTCTGCGGATGTGGCACCACCAAGCGGATAGAGGTAATTCGCCGCCGGATTTGCCCTTGGTTTTTTCCACGATCCGTTTCTGTGGGCTGAACCACCACCGGAGTGAGTCGCGCCGCCGGAAGCGCGAGGAGTCGGTGATTTATCTCAATGATTTTCAAGACGTTTGGCTGGATCCAGTGCTTGAAGAGGACGAGGAAGCCGTGATCCTGCGCGAGGCCGTTCAGAATCTCAGCCAAAAACTCCGCGAAGTCGTGGTGATGAAATTCTGGGGTGGGCTGACGTTTTTGCAAATTTCCGAAACCCTCGCGATTTCGCCCAATACAGCGGCTTCGCGATATCGTTATGCATTGGAACAACTGGCGCACGAGCTGCGCCGCGTGAAGGAGGACCGCCATGCAAGCGCCTGATCCCATTGAAATCATTCTCGCTCGCTTGATGCCCTCGGCGATGAGCCAAGACGGTGAGTCGGAAATCGGTGCCATGATCGATGATCTAGCTGGTCCTGAAATAGTTGGAATTTCGTCAAGTCCGTGGCTGAGCCGTTGGATCATCAGCGGAGGAATGGCTGCCGTCTTTGCCGGTTTGCTTGCGGCTTTACCTGTGATTCAAAGCACTTCGAGGGGGCAATCCGTCGCTGCACTTACGGCTCCATTGGGAATTGTGTTGGTGAGCATGTCTGATCGTATCGAGTCAATGACGGACGAAGGCTGGCAGGAAAGCTCGGATGGCTCGGCGATGCACGCCCTTCGCTTGAGTGCCGTGGAAGAAAATAGCGTGCGGGATGAGGAGACTGGAATGGTTGTGCAGATTTCTGAGCCACGTGAGGAGATTTTGTTGACGCCGATCAGCGCCTTTTAACATGAAACTAGGCTACATAGTTGTGTTTTGGGCGCTGCAGATTCTAGGGTCTGGCGGGGAGCCTGCGCCGCAGGAGCCGAGAATTCATCAACCAAGGCTGAATCCGTCTTCCGCTCGCGCACCCCACGCTTGGCTGGGATTAGAGGTGGCGAAGCCGGATGAATCCATCACCGCACACGTGCCGGCGCTGCCGCAGGGGATCGGTTTTGTGGTGAAATCCATCGATGAAGGCGGTCCTGCACAAACGGCAGGACTCCTCACGAATGATTTGCTTTGGAAAATCGGCGATCAAATGCTGGTGAATGAGGCCCAGTTGGCCACCTTGCTGCGGCTGTCGAAGCCCGGCGACCAAATCGTAATCACCGGTTTCCGGGGTGGTAAGCCATTGGAGGTGAAACTGAAGCTCGGTGATGCGCCGGCCCTTCAAAAGCCATTTTCGGGAGAAATGATCGAATCCGCCATCATGTCAGACGTTTGCCCAGGGCCGATGCGCTTGGTGAATGTGGCGGACAAAACCGCCAGTTTTTCAGCCGACCAAGGCAGGGCTGAGGTCAGGCGCGATGGGAAGATCTACCAGGTGAAAATCGACGGCTTGAACGGCAAAGTTATTTTCGAAGGAGAAATTGCTTCCCCTGACAAACTCGAGAAAATTCCCGTAGAGTGGCGGCGCAGAATCCTCGTCCTCTGCCGGACTCTCGATCAAGCACTTGACGGTGGGATGCTGCCGCAGCGCCAACCCCGCCCCCGAGTGGTGCCACCGCCGGGCGCAAACCCATGAAATGGGCAGCCTGACAGATTTATCAAGGGAATGCCTTGCGTTTTTTTGCCCGGCTTCCCATCTTCCGCCGCATGCATCCTGACGTGGCGAAACTGGTTGAAGCCGGTCGCATTCCTAAACCGGTCGGCGAGCGCCTTTCTCAATTGGCTCCCGGAAATTTCTGTATTCATAAATCTTTCGGTGCCGGTAAGGTGATCGACTGGGATCTTCCTGGAAAAAAAGTCACCATCGACTTCGAAAAATCCACTGGCCAAGCCATGGAACTGCAGTTTGCATTCCAAAAGACCGAGTGGATCCCCGCCGATGATTTCCGGGCGAAAAAAATCGAGCAACTCGAAGAACTCCGCGGCCTCGTCAAAACCGACCCACTCGCCCTCGTCGTCCATCTTCTCGAAAGCCACGGCGGCAGCATGACGGGCGACGCCCTAGAAAAGGAACTCTGCGGGGCTGTCATCCCAGAAGCGCAATTCAAAAAATGGTGGGATGTGACCAAGAAAGCCCTCCGCGAAAGCCGCCTCGCCGCCGTGCCGCAAAAGCGCACCGAAGCAATTGTGCTGCGCGTCGGAGATCGCAGCCCGGCGGAAGCGCTGGTGGCGGATTTCGAAGCTGCCCGCGACATCAAGGGCATGATCCGCGCGCTGGAAGCCATCGCCGCAGACATCGGAGCCTTCGAAAATGATGCGGAATCGCTCAAGCGCCTGCTCAATGACATCGACGAAGGAGCGAAAAAAGCCGCTCGCGTCCAGCTCGGCCAAGCCCTCCAACTCGTCGCCGCACGCGATGAAGTCATCGGTTCCTCCAAAGCGCTCGAACTCGATCCTTCCGCCGTCCGGCTCTCAGATCTCCTGCTTTCCGCCGATCCTACCCGCTTGGCGGAAGAGGCTGGCACCTTGCCATCGGGTCGCCAACGCGCCGTTTACGAAGCGTTTCCGAATGCTTTCGCAGAAGACTGGGTCAGCAAAATTGTCCAAGTTTTCGACCGTGTAGGTGCCCGGGGTGTCACGGAAATCGCCCGTATATTGCTGGAACGTGGAGCGATGCCAGCCCTTGTCACTCACCTCCGCTCGGCAATCGCCCGCCGCGCCCTCGGGCCGGATGCGCTCATCTGGGTTTGCCGCGAACGCAAAGGCCCGGCGCTCGAAGTCTTCAGCGCGGATGTCGGTGCCTCGGTTCTCAATCTGTTGGAAAACGACCACCTCTCCGACGGCCCTCGCAAGACTTCTCGTCTTCAGTCACTGCTCGGCGATGACAAGACCCTGCTAACCGATCTTGTCGCCATCATGGACATCAACGAGACCCGGAATTTCGGACGTCGACTTCTCGACTGCCCAGTCTTCGGCGACCTTGAGAAAAAATCCCTCATGGCCCGCATCATCAAGGCGCGTCCGGAAACAGTCGAGCTAGTGAGCGGCATCAACAGCAAGCGCCCAGACGAGATTCTACTCGTTTCCTGGGAGAGTCTCGAAAAGAAAAAGGCCGAGCTCGACGATATCATTCGCAACAAAATCCCGCAGAACCTCAACGATGTAAAAATCGCCCGCTCTTACGGCGATCTCCGCGAAAATTTCGAATACAAGTCCGCCAAGGATTTGGAGAAATACCTCGGCCATCGCCGCAACGCTCTCGACAAGGAAATCAACAACGCTCGCGGCACCGATTTCAAAGGCTCGGACGCAAGCAAGGTCAACATCGGCACCGTGGTTACCCTCGCCGATGCATCGGGCAAGGAAGTCGAAATGACCGTGCTGGGCGCCTGGGACTCCATTCCCGAGACCAAGACGGTTTCTTATCTATCCGAGGTTGGCAAAGCTCTCGTCGGCCGCGTGCCCGGTGATGCCGTCGAGATCCGCGATGAAGAGACCGAGGTGTTAGTGACGTTGACCATCCGCTCGATCAAGCCCTTCAATCCCTGAATTTCAAAACCCAACTTACCTAACTAAAAGAACGAAATATGGACTATACTACCATTGTTGAAATCCGCGGTCGCGAAGTAATCGACTCCCGTGGCAATCCCACCGTCGAAGTTGATGTGCATCTTGAAGGTGGTGCCATCGGCCGCGCCTCCGTCCCATCCGGTGCCTCCACCGGTGAAAATGAAGCCGTCGAACTCCGCGACGGCGACAAGGCCCGCTACGGCGGAAAAGGCGTGCTCAAGGCCGTTGAAAACGTCAACGCAATCCTCGCCCCCGGCCTGCTCGGATACTGCGCTACTGAACAAGCTTCCATCGACGCCGCCATGCTCGCGCTGGATGGCACCTCGACCAAGAAAAACCTCGGTGCAAACGCGATTCTCGGTGTTTCCATGGCTGTCGCCAAAGCTGCGGCTTCCCAACTTGGGGTGCCGCTTTACAAATACCTCGGCGGTCCTAACGCCAAGGTGATTCCCGTCCCGATGATGAACATCATCAACGGCGGTGCCCACTCCGACGCGCCGATCGATTTCCAAGAATTCATGATCGTGCCTGTGGGCGCTCCGACCTTTCGCGAAGCACTACGCTACGGTGCGGAAGTCTTCCATGCACTTAAGAAGGTCCTCCACGACCGTGGCCTTTCCACCGCTGTCGGTGACGAAGGTGGCTTCGCCCCGAAGCTCGACGGTGCAGAAGATGCCCTCGGCGTGATTGCCAAGGCGATCGAATTGGCTGGCTACAAGCTCGGTGACGACATCGCCATCGCGCTCGACGTCGCCGCTTCCGAATTCTTCGACGCCAAGCAAAACGCCTACGTCTTCAAGAAGTCCGATAAGTCGGTGAAAAGTGCCGAAGAACTCGTCGCCTACTACGCCGGCCTCCAGAAAAACTATCCGATCATTTCCATCGAAGACGGCTGTGGTGAAAACGATTGGGACGGTTGGAAAATCATCACCGACAAGCTCGGCAAGACCACTCAACTCGTCGGCGATGATCTCTTCGTCACCAACGTCGATTTCCTCAGCAAGGGCATCAAGCTCGGCGTGGCCAACTCGATCCTCGTCAAGGTGAACCAAATTGGAACCCTCACCGAGACCTTCGACGCCGTCGAACTCGCCAAGGAAAATAGCTACACCTCGATCCTCAGTCACCGCTCCGGCGAGACTGAGGACAGCACCATCGCCGACCTAGCCGTCGCGACTAACTGTGGCCAAATCAAAACGGGTTCCATGAGCCGCTCGGACCGTATTGCAAAATACAACCAACTCCTCCGCATCGAGGAAGAACTCGGTGACGACGCCGTCTTCGGCATCAAGAAGCTCAAAGTACTTCACTAAGAAACACGGCCAAAAATAGTTACCCAATTATTAAGGGGTGTTAAGGATCGGTCATGCAGATTCCGATCACTCCTGAATGAAAAGCCACCTAGCAGAGCCTCCTTGATCAACTCAGCGGAGCTGCCCGCCGCCTGTTCCGAAAAAACCTTCTGCTCGGTGCTGTTCGGATCGCTGTTCACCGGATTCTTCTCAGCAGCCTCTGCTACCTCCTCGGACAAATTGACGTCCTGAGGCTGAACATGCTCTCGTGGGTGCTTGTAAAAATACAGGACTACTCGCTTCAGAACCATCTTTGCACCATCTCGTTCTTGATCGCTTGCGTCTGCATTGGTAGTAAACTGATAAAAATCAGGTATCGAATATCAGAGGTTACCCTCAATTCGGTCAGGCAACTCATCCAACCTGTCTGAGTCAAAGAAGGCCAAATAGCTGTGCGTGTTTGCCGCTTTGATCCACGCGTTTCTGCCTCGCTCCAAGGCCTGCCCTGTAAGAAATTTAGAGTTGCCCGCCGTTGGATGGAGCTTGTTGGGTGCTCTTTTTATTTAAGAAGGTCGCGATGGCTACCGGTTTTTTCAAGGAATAGATTCTCTCCATCTACTCTGTAGATGAGAATCCATTCCAGTTCAATATGGCAGTCCCGCGATCTCGACCAATTCCCACTGAGTGCATGGTCACGATGACGCACTTCCAACGACTCGCCTTCGGCTATAATGTTGGCGACCTCCTTAAATTTGCTCAGATCTCTCCCCCTCCGAATCCCGAGAATCATCGTAAATCAGCCTTTCATGCTTGCGGTCGAAGGGCTTCAATCTTCCCTGTTCACTTGATCACAAAATCATCATGACTCCTACTCTGGAAAATTCTATGCCCATAAACTCAGCCATGAAGGCGGGGATTGTTTGGGGCGGGATCTGATTCCACCTCGCTTTTACTCTCTTCTATGACTCGCGACAAAATCACCCTCTCCCAGCTTGAATCCTTTCTTTTTAAGTCCGCCGATATTTTGCGCGGGAAGATGGACGCCTCGGAGTTCAAGGAATTTATTTTCGGGATGCTCTTCCTCAAGCGCCTGTCCGACGAGTTCGAGCTAAAACGGGCCTCCATCCAGAAGGACTTCTCTCACCTTAGCCCTGAACTGCTGGCGGAACTCCTCGAAGACAAGGCCACCTACGGCGAGACCTTCTTCGTCCCAGTCCGCGCCCGCTGGTATGAATCGTGGACCGATGAAAATAGCGACGTCGTCCCTGCTCTCAAGGATCTCAAGCACGACATCGGCAGCATGCTCAACAAGGCCATCGCCGCGGTGGAGGATGAAAACGACGCGCTCAACGGAGGCCTGAAGAACAACATCGACTTCAACGCGGTCAAAGGGAAAACCAAGATTCCTAACGAGAAGTGGAAGGACCTGCTGGACCACTTCAACCAGCCCGGCTTCGTGCTGGTGAACGACAACTTCGAGTTCCCCGATCTGCTCGGCGCGGCCTACGAATACCTGATCAAGTTCTTCGCCGATAGCGCGGGCAAGAAGGGCAGCGAGTTCTATACCCCGGCGAGGTCGTGCGTCTGCTGGTGCAGGTCGTCAAGCCTCGCGCCGGCCATGAGGTGGACGATCCCACCATGGGCTCCGGCGGTTTCCTCATCCAGAGCCACCAATACGTCGAGGAGCAGGGCGAAAACCCGAACGACCTCGCCCTCTTCGGCCAGGATTCCAGCGGCACCGTCTGGTAGATCTGCGTGATGAACATGATCCTTCATAACATCACCCGCTTCACCATCGAGAACGGTGACACGCTGGAAGACCCGCTCATTCTCGACCATGGCGTCCCGCGCAAGTTTGACCGCATCCTCGCCAATCCGCCGTTCTCGCAGAACTACAGCCGCGCCACCCTCAAGTTTCCCTCCCGCTTCCGCGAGTGGTGCCCGGAGACCGGAAAAAAGGCGGACCTCATGTTCGTCCAGCACATGCTCGCCTCGCTCAAGGCGGACGGACTCGCCGCCACCGTCATGCCGCACGGCGTGTTGTTCCGGGGCGGCAAGGAAAAGCTCATCCGCGAGCTGCTGATCAACGACGACGT
>JANPAU010000202.1:0-3231 GCA_031430055.1 Akkermansiaceae bacterium
ATGAAAGGGAGTGGAAAGGCGGCGGCGGGGGTGTTGTGGAGCGCGAGGGATCTGCGGGTGAGGCTTGGGGGAGTGGAGACGCAGGCCAGCCATTGAACTCCGAAATCAAAATTCCCGTGTGCCGACCTTGTCGTGTTATTCGGTTGATTGGTAGGCGTAGCCAACGAGGAAAGAGCAGTTGGACTTGGGCGCGTATTTATAAGTTAGTTCGGCGACACTTGTCGCAATTCATTTTCAATTCGATTTCATTCCTGCCTCACTTCATGATGAATTTCCGGGCTAGGCAGGCCTGCTTCTGATCGATCCCAAGGCGTGAGTAAACCAGCGCTTGCTCGGCATCGGGCCGACTCGGCTTGCGGATCTCGATGACTCGCCCGTCCTCAAGCGGCAGGCGCGTGGTCACCAAGCTGTGATCAATCACGATCTTCCTGCCGACTTTTTGGAAACCTTTACAAGGCTTGTGACTGCTTTGATGAGCGAGCGAGAGTTTCGGGGAGGATTTTCTTGGAAAGTAGAAGCACGGTATCGAGCGAATGGGCGGCGGACAGGCTGACCCGTAAGCGGGCGGCACCGCGAGGCACGGTGGGGAAGCGAATGGCGGGGACGAGGAAGCCGGCTTGTTCAAGCTCGGATGAGGCGGTTAGTGTGGCTTCATTGCTGCCCAGGATCACGGGGACGATGGGCGTGGAGTGGGGAGAGAGCACGGCGATGTTTTCCTGAAGTCTCGCCCTCAAGAATTTGCCTTCCGCAGCACGAATGAGAGCAAGCGAGGCGAGGGCGGCGTGGGCGAGCGCTGGCGGCGGGGCGGTGGAGTAAATGAACGAGCGGGCGCGGTTGCTGAGTAGGTCGATCCAGTCGCGAGAGGCGGCGAGATAGCCGCCGGATAGACCTGCGGCCTTGCTGAGGGTGCCCATTTGGAAAGTGATACGCTGCTGGAGATTTTCCTGCTCGGCGAGGCCCATGCCGTGCTCGCCGAAAACTCCGAAGCCGTGTGCTTCATCGAGCAGGAGCAGGGCGTCGTGAGCTTCTGCGAGGAGAACGATTTCGCGCAGCGGGCAAAGGTCGCCATCCATGCTGAAGACGGACTCGGTGGCAATGAGAATCCGCGCACTGGCGGACTTGGCTCGGGAGGAAATCAACAAACGCTCTAACTTGCCGAGGTCGTTGTGTGGAAATACGCGGATCGTGGAACCTGATAGGTGGGCGGCATCGATCAAACAGGCGTGGGAAAGTTTATCGAGCAGGATGAAATCCTCCTTCCCGACGATAGCGGGAATCACTCCAAGCGCGGTGGTGAAACCGGAGGAGAAGGTGAGCGCCGCCTCAGTCTGCTTGGCGGCGGCGAGTGCTTCTTCGAGTAGTCGATGGGGCGGGAGTGTCCCGCAAACGAGCCGGGAGGCAGCGGATCCTGCGCCGAAGCGCTGCACACCCTCGATGAGCGCGGCCTCGATCTGCGGGTGGCGAGCGAGGCCGAGGTAGTCATTTGAGGCGAAATTCCAGAGCGAGCGGCCTTCGCGGGTTACTTGCACGCCAGTCGGTGAGTCGAGCGGGCGTTGGCGGCGCAAGAGTCCCACGGCAGCGAGCTGGCGGAGAGACTCGGCAGGACTGGACATCGGCGCGAGGTGGCAGAAATCAGGATCCGGTCGCCGGACGTTCGAGCGCCCAAGCGAGAAGCTTGCTAGAGTCTTTCCAAACATTCGGCGTGGTGGACTTGAGCACGACGACGATGACTGAACGGCCATTGAGAGAGCCGCTGCAGACGAGGCAGCGACCGGCGGCATTGGTGGTGCCGGTTTTGAGGCCATCGCAGTAGGGGACGGTTTTGAGGAGTCGGTTGGTGTTCTCGATGTATCGAGTGCGCCCGTCATTGAAGCGGAAACTAAAAGCCTTGGTGGCGGTGAATGAGCGGATCAGCGGACTGCGGTAGGCAGCGCGGGCGGCGATCGCCATGTCGCGGGCGGTGGAGTATTGGCCGGGTGCAGGCAGTCCGTTAGGGTTGATGAAATTCGAGTTCCGCATTCCGAGGGAGGCTGCTTTTTGGTTCATTAGGAGAGCGAATGATTCCTGGTCTCCACCGACGTCGCGGGCGAGGGCGCGGGCGACGTCATTGGCGCTTTTTACCATGAGCACCTTGGTCAACTCGCGGCGGGGATAAACTTCGCCGGGCTTGAGATTGAGGTTGGTTGGCTCGCAGGCTCCGTCGACGGCTTGGATGGTGACGGGTTTATCGATATTTCCGGCATCGAGCACGCAGAGCGCGGTGACGATTTTCTGGGTGCTGGCGACGGCGCGTGGCGAGTCGGCATTTTTCGCATAGAGGACTCGTCCACTTACCACGTCGATGACGATGGCGCTTTCTGCGGCGACGGGTGGAGGCGCGGTCGGCGGAATGGCGGCGACTCGCACGGCTTGTGCCAGTGCAGGCTGCCCCGGAATCGCTTGAGCACGCGGAGGTGGATTTCCTCCGCAAGAGGTGACCAAGGCCCCGGTGAAGGCGAGGGCGAAAAGGCGGACACAAAGCAAGCGAGACATGCGGGCGATCATTCTCACCAACGGGAAAGCATCAAGCCGGGAATGTGGAGATGAGTGGAATATCAAGGTTAAGGGCTTCTAGGTGGAAGCAGGCTGCCATCCATTTCACCACCGGGCTGAGGCAGGGTAGGTTCCTCGAAATCAACGGGTCCATTGAAGAACCAGAACCGCTTTCGAGTGTTTTCGTAGGCAAGTGCGCGCTCTTGGCCGGTGGGAAGTTTTTTCAAATCCTTTTCCCGAACCTCCACGACTTTTACGCTGGGCGGGCGGATCTTCTCGATGGCCATGGTGGAAAGCTGGGCCATCTTGCTGGTGGTGGCGGCACTCGTGCTTTTGACGAAGGCCAGCGAGTTCGTGCTTGCCTTGCTAATCGTTCCGCAAGAAATGACTCCGAAGGTGGAGGTGATTGCGGAAAAAATAATTACCCGAGAAAAGGTTTTCATGCGTCGAGGGAACTAGAAATTATCACAAGAAATCCAAGTGTCCAACCCTGCTTTGTGGGTGATTGTTAGCGGCCTCGTCACCGCCCGTGTTCATTCAGTGGCGATGAAATCCTGAAGATATGGGGAAATGAGAATTCTACTGCGGGTCTTATTCTCCTTGGCAGGCGGGCGCACTTGGCTTGAATGGCGGCATCGTGGCTACCGTTTCTTTCTACCCACCCTTCGATCACTGGCTTTGGTTCATCCCTGCATTTCT
>JANPAU010000203.1:0-22227 GCA_031430055.1 Akkermansiaceae bacterium
TCGTCTTCGTCGCTGTCGCCATTGGTGGCTCGGTGCAGATCATTCCTTCTCTCATCGTAAACCGGGAGAAAAACATCGAGGGCCGCCTGCAGGAACTCTACACTCCACTCGAACTTGCAGGTCGCGACCTTTACGTCTCCGAGGGCTGTTACAATTGTCACTCGCAAATGATCCGCACCCTCGTCCCCGACGTCATGCGCTATGGTCGCTCGGGCGTGGCGGATGACTTCTCCCACCTTGGGGAGTCCATTTTCGACCACCCCTACCAATGGGGGTCCAAGCGCACCGGTCCCGATCTCGCCCGCGAAGGCGGCCCACTGGCTGTCGGCACGAAATACATGCGCGTAGGAAAGCGCGGCAATGACTGGCACTTCAACCACTTCCTCAATCCCCGCCAGACCTCACCCGGCTCGAACATGCCGCCCTATCCGTGGCTATTTGAAAAAACAACGGACGTGAAATCCCTGCCTACCAAGATCGCGGCACAATCCCGGATTGGCGTCCCGTGGCCACCCATGAGCCAGCATGAAATCCGCGACCTTGCAGAAAGCCAGTCGCAGGAAATCGCCGCCTCCCTCGTCGCCGCGAAAGTCTATCTGCCCGATAAGCCAAATCTCCAAGGAGATGCGCTCCGCAACTATTTGGCCAAGACGCAAGTCGTTGCGCTCATCGCCTACACTCAGAAACTCGGTGCCTATCGAGAGATCGTCAAGGACGAGCCCGCCAAGCCCTCCAATCTCAATCCCGACTCACATCGGAAGAACCCCTAACTCCCGAGCACCATGTTTAAACGCATCCTCGTAGAAGACTGGACCAGCTACCTGCCTATCATTTCATTTGTTCTGATCGCCGGCGTCTTCATTGCCGTGACGATCCGTGCCCTGCGAATCGACAAGAGCGAGCGCATTCGCCTCGCTTCACTGCCACTTGAAGAAACTCCTGAAAATTCCAAACCATTATGAGCCAAGAACTCAAACGTGGCCACTTCGCCCAAAAAAAAGGCGAAGTCATCCTTCGTGAACACGAATACGATGGCATCCAAGAATACGACCAAAAACTCCCTAACTGGTGGCTCTTCACCTTCTACGGAGCCATCGTTTTTTCCATCGGCTACTGGGTGTTTTACTATCACACAGACATGTTCAAATCCGATCAGGTCATGATCCGGGAAAAAATCGTCGCCATTCATCAGGCCAAGAATGCCGAGTTAGAAAAAACCCTCGCCACTCTCGACAATTCAAAACTCGTCCACCAATGGGCCGAGGATCCTGCCATCGTCAGCGCTGGCGAGGTGACTTATCTCACCAACTGCTCCGCCTGCCACGGCCCCGATCTCAGCGCAACGATGGTCGTCGGTGCCGCGAAAATCCCACTGCCAGGACTCGCGATCAACGACGGTCAGTGGAAATTCGGCAACAAGCCAATGGATATCTTCAAGCTTATCAACCAAGGCTCACCTGCTGATAGCACCGGTTACAATGGTGCGAAAATGCAAGCATGGGGCCAGACACTAACGCCCAAACAAATCGCGGAACTTGTCTCCTTCATCATCGCGAAAGTCCCCGCCGATTTCAAAGATATCCCCGCTGAGTAAATATTGGGCAAAGGGAGTCCACGGCGTTGTTGACGTCGCGCAGGATGGCGGCGACTAAATTCCAAGAATTTCTGTATCACTTCCCGCTTGGAATTCCAGCGGTTTCACTGTTGTTTGGGTGCGGAATGCGCTGCTTTTACTCACAGGATCTGGAGCTTGACTTGCCGGCGGGGCATCCATTTCCGATGGAAAAGTTCCGCGTTTCGAAGGACATGCTACTTGACGGCGGCATCCTTCGACCCGAAGAAATCATCGAAGTCCGCGCGGCGGATATGCATCTGCTCCAGCGGGTGCATGAACTGGACTACATCCATAAAATCGAGTCCGGATTGCTCGGCCGGAAAGAGCAGCTTCTTCTCGGCCTTCCAGTGACACCCAAGCTCTATCAACGCAGTGTCACTGAGGTGGAGGCAACCCGACTCGCCTGCCATGCGGCACTTGCCGAGGGCGTCGGCGTCTGCCTGGCGGGTGGGACTCATCACGCATTTCGTGAACATGGCGAAGGATATTGTGTGTTCAACGATGTCGCGATCGCCATTCGCGACCTGCAAGACAAGCAACCGAATATCAAAATCATGGTCGTGGATACCGACGCCCACCAAGGCAACGGCACCGCAGCCCTGCTCGGCGATGATCCGCGCGTTTTCACCTATTCCATCCACGTCGGCCGGAATTATCCGACAAAAAAAGTCACTGGCTCGCTCGATATCGAGACCGTGCGCTACGTCGAGGGTGACATGTATTTGAAACAGCTCTTCGTCAGTCTCGCAGGCGCGCTCGACGCCTTCGCACCAGATCTCGTCATCTGGATTTCCGGCGCGGACAATCACCGCAACGACCGCTTCGGGCAGATGCATCTTTCACTCAAGGATATCCAGCGGCGCGATGAAATATTGTTAGGCGCTTTCATCAAGAATCGCATCCCGGTGGCCGTACTTTACGGCGGAGGCTACAATCGCCAGCCCGAGTTTACCGCGAAGCTGCATCGCAACACCATCGCCACCGCCAAAAAGCTCGCCACCGAATATCGCGGGCTCTAATTCACGAGACACAGGCATTCCTGCCTGTCCTTTGAAAGATTACAGGTAGGACTATCTGCATCACTTCACCACCGCTGGCGGCGGAAAGGGCTGCTCGGAGATAATCCAATCTTCGTTTTTATCGCTGAAGGTTTTTAAGGCCCACTCGCTGGGAAGAAGGGCGACTAACCAACCATTGGAATCCCGAGCCAAAGCAGCTCCTAACGAAAGCGAAGGCCGAGCCTCCGGCGCAAGCGGGTCGCCTTCCATCGGCTTTAGCCAGCGGGCAAGTGACCAATTTGCCTGTTCGATGCGGGTCTCCGCCGCGTATTCACCTTCGAGGCGGTATTGCAGAACTTCGAATTGCAAGGGGCCGACTGCGCCCAGTAGCGGGATTTGTGGCCCATCGTTGTCGATCAGGATAAACTCGCTGGCCACGCCTTCCTTGAGGAGCTGTTGGAGTCCATCGCGGAAGCGTTTGTATTTCGCGGTGCTCTTGTTATGCAGGAAGGAAAAGCACTCCGGCGCGAATCGCGGGATCTCATCGAAGGTCACACCCGCTGAGGAGGACAGCGTGTCCCCAATGAGTAGATCGTAATTTCCTACGAGACCGACGACATCGCCCGCGAAGGCATCATCCACCGTCTCGCGCTCGCGAGCGAAAAGTCGCTGTGAGTTGGCGAGTCTAACTTTTTCGCCGGTGCGGCCGTTCATCACATCCATGTCGCGCTCGAATTTCCCGGAAACGATGCGCACGAAGGCGATGCGGTCGCGATGCTTCGGGTTCATGTTTGCTTGGATCTTGAAGACAAAGGCGGAAAATTCTTCGGACGCGGGATCAATCATCATCCCGCCGCTTTCGCGCGGCGTCGGTGGCGGCGAGAGTTCGAGGAAACGGTCTAGCAGGAGCTGCACGCCGAAGTTATTCGCCGCACTGCCGAAGAAGACGGGGGTGAGTTCGCCGGCGAGGACTTTTTTCAAATCGAACTCTGCACCAGCCCCTTCTAGCAGCTCAAGTTCATCGCAGACTTGCTGGTAAGTTCCTTCTTCCACCGCTTCCTTCACACTCTCGTCTTCGATGCCAGTGACGGCGACTGGCGCTCGATACGCACCATGCACCGTGCGCTGGAAAAGATGCACCTGCTTCTGCTCGCGATCATAGACACCACGAAAACGTGGGCCATCGCCAAGCGGCCAATTCACCGGAAAGGCGTGGATACCGAGCACGGACTCCAGTTCGTCGAGCAGATCCATCGACGGCCGGGCCGGGCGGTCCAGCTTGTTCATGAATGTGAAAATCGGCACCCCACGGCGGCGACAGACTTCGAAAAGTTTCCGCGTCTGACTCTCGATGCCCTTGCCCGCATCCACCACCATCACGGCGGCGTCCACGGCGGTGAGCACCCGGTAGGTGTCTTCCGAGAAATCCTTGTGCCCCGGCGTATCGAGGATGTTGACGACACAGTCTTTGTATTCGAATTGCAGGACTGTGGAGCTTACGGAAATTCCGCGTTGTTTCTCCAAGTCCATCCAATCCGAGGTCGTGGCGCGCTGGTTCTTCCGGGCAGTGACGCTACCGGCTAGGTTGAGGGCACCACCGTAGAGCAAGAATTTCTCCGTGAGCGTGGTTTTCCCGGCATCCGGGTGGGAAATGATCGCAAACGAGCGGCGGCGCTTCACCTCACGCTGCAAGGCGGGCGAAGGAGTGGCGTAAGGTGAGACGGACATGAAAGCGGGCCGCAGGGACTAAACCCCGAGGCGCTTGCGATCAAGCCCTGATCGAAACGGGTTTCCTGAAACGAGCGTCAATACCACAATTGGACGATGGGTAATACCACAATTGGACGCTTGCTAATACCACAATTGGACGCTACCCTATGCCACAGATGGACGGACTCCAAACCATACTGCCACGGGGGATTCAGCACGCTTTGAATGAAGCGATGAAAGACACGCCTGTGGTCTGCCTGCTCGGCCCGCGCCAATGCGGGAAGTCAACCCTTGCCCGGTCGCTTGATCCGGCCCGGCTATACCTCAGCCTGGACGATGGTAACTTGCTTGCCGCCGCGCTAAAAGACCCCGGGGGCTTCATCAGTCAATTTCCAGGAAACATCACTCTCGACGAAGTGCAGCGCGCTCCTGAGCTTCTTCTGGCCATCAAACGCGCAGTCGATAACAAGCGCACGCCCGGGCGTTTCCTGCTGACCGGCTCTGCCAATCTCTTGCAACTTCCTCACCTGCCGGATTCGCTGGCTGGACGGATGGAGTGCCTTTACTTGCACCCGCTGAGTGAGGCGGAAAAATCTCGGGCACCCGGTGATTTCCTAACCCGAATGCTCGCCAATGACTGGGGAAGTAACTCCGTGCGGGAAGATTCTATGGCTCCATCCAGCCTGCCGGGTCGAATCGTTTCTGGTGGCTATCCAGAGCCGCAAGGGCGCGGTTATGCGCGGGCGAGGCAATGGCATCGGCAATACTTGCGTGCTGTGATTGATCGTGACGTACACGATGTTGCCCGTGTCCGCGACAGCGCGGAGGTGGCCCGTCTGCTGGAAATTCTCACTTACCAAACGGGAAGCCTCCTCAACACCTCGTCACTCTCCAATGACCTCAAGCTCGATCGCCAAACGGTAGAGCGCTACATCAGCGTGCTTGAGCGGCTTTTTCTCATCCGTCGGCTTCCGCCGTGGTTTCGGAATTCCGCCAAGCGCTTGATCAAGACGCCCAAGGAGCATCTCGTGGATAGTGGATTGGCAGCTTCGCTTTCCGGCATTTCCACCGAGGACTGGCTGATCAAGCGGGATCGATTCGGGCACTTGTTGGAGTCGTTTGTCCTGCAACAGCTCATCGCGCAAGCCGGCTGGGCGGATCCTGATCTGCGTTTTTGGCATTACCGGGACAAGGATCAGGTGGAAGTCGATGTGGTGCTGACGCGTGGCAGTAAGGTGTGGGGCGTGGAGGTGAAAGCCTCCGCCACACTCCATCATTCAGATGGCAATGGCTTGCGCCGACTCGCCGCTCAAGCGGGAAGTGATTTCCAAATGGGAATCGTTTTCTACGACGGATCTACCATCCTCCAACTTGACGGATCGAAGATCCTCGCGGTGCCGCTCAAGCTGCTCTGGGAGTGGTGAAATGAGGCTCAAGGGGGAAAACATCATCGGCGGATGTTGAAGGGGGAAACCTCCAACATCCGCCGACTTGCTTTGGGGGGAATGTATTGTCATCCGAAGCACCGTAGGGGGGGAACGTGCTTGCGGCGACTCTCTATGAATATCCTATTTTTGCCCGCGCGATATGACGTGATCGCGTATCCAATGAATCAGCGGATGTTGGAGAAGGGTATCTACAACATCCGCCGACTTGTTTTTTTGGGGGGGCTGGGGGGAGTGGGGGAGAAAAAGGATTGCTCGCGCAAACCTGCCGCAGGATAGGGTAATATCCGTCTGCGATCACTTTTGTTTTTCCCGATTTCAGAAAATTTTCAAAGGTCGGAGTGTTACAATTTCGACACATTTCCAGATATCCTCAGAATGAGTCGATTGCGGGTTGAACTCGTGCGTCTGATCTCCACTCTGGAGCCATGCGAGATGACACCCGCCGCTGGATCGAGGGCGATCAGGCTCACTGCTGGCATCCATTTACGCGGCAGGCCGAGTGGTGTGCACGTGGATATGAGCCGTTGGTGCTGGTGCGCGGCGAGGGCGCGTGGCTGTGGGACTCCGAGGAGCGGCGCTACTTGGATGGGAATTCATCCATCTGGACGAACATCCACGGTCACGCTCATCCGGCGATCAACGCGGCGATTGGTGAGCAGCTTGGAAAAGTCGCTCACACGTCATTTCTCGGCTTCACTCATCCGCTCGCAGTCACTCTAGCTGCGCGATTGTGCGGTTTTTTCCCGGACGGCAGTCTCGAGCGCGCTTTCTTCTCCGACGACGGATCTACCGCAGTCGAGTGCGCGTTGAAAATGGCGGTGCAATATCGCCAACAAAGCGGTGAACCCGCACGGAATGGCTTCATCGCCTTTGCGAACGGCTACCACGGCGATACGCTCGGTGCGGCCTCGATGGGAGGTGTGGGTCGCTTTTTCGAGCGCTTCAAAGGACTGGGATTTCCCGTGCAGCATGTCCGCGACATGGCCGAACTTCGCGGCCTAACGACTGAAGACATCGCCGGAGTCGTCATCGAGCCCCTGATTCAAGGCGTGAACGAAATGCGGCCCTGGCCATCCGGCATGCTTGCAGAACTTCGGCGATGGTGCGATGAGACGGGCGTCCACCTGATTCTCGATGAAGTCATGACCGGCTTCGGTCGCACCGGGACGATGTTCGCCTGTCAACAGGAAGACGTGATCCCGGATTTCCTCTGTCTCGCGAAAGGTCTCACGGGCGGCTACCTACCGCTCGCCGCCACGCTGACAACCGGAAAAATCTACGATGCATTTCTCGGTAGTGCCGACCGAGCTTTCTACTACGGTCACAGTTACACCGCGAATCCACTCGGGTGTGCGGCAGCTCTGGCCAGCCTCGATCTTTTCGAAACGGAAGATACCCTCGCCCACCTACCAGCAAAAATTGCTCGACTTACTCACGGCCTAGCAACTCTGAAATTCCGCCACCCATTGGTCCACGAAATCCGCCAATGTGGCTTCATCGCCGGTATCGAACTCCGCCGCCCGGGCGGCGAGAAATTCCCACCCGGCGAACGCTTCGGGGAAGCGATTTGCCTCGCCGCCCGCGACCACGGTCTGCTCACTCGGGCGATCCTCGACACCGTGGTCCTCATGCTGCCGCTGTGCACAAGCCTTGAGGAAATCGACCATGCGATCCACGCTCTGGATCACGCGCTCGGTGAGTGATTGCTACTTTTTCACTACCCCACGCAATCGGACGTCGTTTCCGAACTGCGTAAAATCAATTTCATCCAAATGCAGTGACTCTTTGAAACCGCTACCCGCCAGTCCCGGCGAAGGGCCGCCACAAAGAAGCGGGGCGTAATAAACGACGATCTCATCAATCAAGCCCGCTTCGAACAGCGCAGCAGAAAATACTCCGCCAGCTTCGACCATCACCGTGAGCACGCCTTGTTCGCTTGCGAGGTTTCGCAGGATTTTCGCAAGATCGCCGCAGGGGCGGATGAGGGTGCGCTCCATGGATTCATCGAGCGATAGAGTCTCCGGGTGATCGGAAACGACAACTCGCCAGGGTTGCTGGCGTCCAGCGAGAAGCTCGGGGACGCGAATGGTTAGGGCGGGTTTGTCACGGCGGACCGTCTCGCCGCTGGTGAGGATGGCGTCCACGGTGGCGCGGAGTTTCTGGACATCGGCACGGGCGAGTTCTCCTGTTAGCCATTGACCTTCACCGGGCGGGCGGGTGATGCGACCATCCAGGCTCATCGCAGTTTTCCAAATCACCCAAGGCAGACCGGTTTCGCGGACTTTGAAAAAGGGGCGCAGCATTTTCTCTGCTTCCTCGCGGCAGATGCCGGAAGTCACTTCGATGCCGGCAGCTTCTAGCAAGTCATTTGCTCGCCCGGCGTGGTCTGGATTCCGATCTACGCAGGCATAAACGACGCGTGCGATTCCAGCATCAATCATGCCTTGTGTGCACGGTGGCGTCCGACCTTGGGTGGAGCAAGGTTCGAGCGTGATGTAAATCGTCGAGCCTCGGACATTGTGTAAAGTTGCGTCTGCTAGGGCTTCTCTTTCGGCATGGGGCTGGCCGGCGGCGCGGTGCCAGCCCTTGCCGAGCAAAATTCCATCTTTGACGATGACTGCGCCGACGGGTGGATTCGGTGCAGTCTTGCCGATGCCACGGCGCGCTTCGTCCAGCGCGAGTTTCATCCAGTGCGCGTCATTCATGCCGCAGGTTCTGAGTCGTGGGGCTCGCTCGGGTTAGCAGCCGTGGGTTCGCTCACTTGCTCCGGGAGGGATTTGTGCGAGCCGAGTTTTAGCTCCGTGAGGTGCTTTTCAATCATGAGGCGGAGGTCGCTTGCGACGATGGTCCCACTGGTGCCGCTGCCGAGGTCGATCCAGAAGAAGAGGTTGAAGACGAGATACGTATCACCATAGTCTTCGAAGACGGCATAGGGCTCGGGGGTTTTGAGGATGAGTCCGTGGCGCTTAGCGGCTTCAGTGAGAATCTCCATGACCTTCTGAGGAGAGCTACCGTAAGGGGCGATCACTCGCAGAGTACGGCGAATCTGTGAGTTAGATAATGTCCAGTTCGTCACCCGATTTTCGAGAAAAATCGAGTTGGGAACCATGGTTTCAATACCGTCGGCGCTGCGGATAATCGATGAGCGGGTATTGATTTCGATGACCGTCCCGACGACACCACTTAGATCCAAAATGTCGCCGACGCGGATCTTTCGCTCGGCGAGCACGATAATTCCGCTGATGAAATTCTTAATCAGCGTCTGCATCCCGAAGCCGATACCGATGGCGAGTGCGCCGCCGAAGAAAGCGAACACGGTGATCGGGATTTTCAGAAAATGAAGTGTGCTTACTGCTAAAAGCAAGACGACGACGATCATTGACCAATTGCTCAAAGTCTTCGCTTGGGCTTCTGCAATGTGGCCGCGTCTAACGATGGTGTTACGCAGCCGGTTCTTGATTCGATTCGCTATAATATAGGAGATGAGGAAGGCGGAAATTGCGATGAAGAACTTGCCCAGCGTCACGCCTCGCTCTTGAGTGCTCGCGACGCCACCGATCATGACGGTGTCGTTGTAGGTGAAGACGTCGACCACCCACAGGCTCTTGAGACTTGCCCAAGCGGAGGCGATTCCCTCGGTAAAACGTATCTTCAATGGCCTGTTGGAGTGTGCCTCGTCGAACTCGTCAAGCCAGCGTTTCATCATGCGGCTCTGGGCGTTTGTCATCTGGACAGCCCGTTGGATGACAGCTTGTTTATCCCAAAGTGATGCGCGCACGTCACTGAGCGGTAGCAATCGTGGATCGTCTGCTGACCTTGATGAGGCTCGGGCTTCTTGGCGGCTGATGTCCGCGTTGATGGCTGCAAGGTCGTTGGAAAGAACGATTCCTCGTGCGGTCATACGGTCGTAAGAAGTCCGTAGAATTTGCAGTGCGGCTTCGCGTGCTTCATTGGAAGTCGCCGCCAGCACGGTTTTGCGTTGCAGATAGCTCTCGATGCCGTCGGCTTCGAGTTCAGCCAAGAGTTCAAGAGTCGCTGCGACAAACTGGAGGGAGTCAACGCGCGTTTCGGACGCCTCCATTTTTACCGTGGCAAGCGCAAGGTCGGGAGTCGTCTCTAACGGAGTGCCTTCGGGAGTTGTCTTGAGTAGCTGGTCTTTGATGATTTGCATCCGGTTTTTCACCGTGTTCGCCTCCTGCCCACGCTTGCGGATGGCGGTGAGTTCGCTCAGCAGTGCGGCTTGGCGAGTAGCGGCGGACGTCTTGATTTTTTCGAGATCCTCCTCGCTGAAGGTCGCCTTCTTGCGGGCGGTGGCGATTTGCCGATCAAGCAGGACTAACTGGAGTTTCGTGGTTTCCGACTGGTCTTTGAGCAAGGTGATGTTGCTTCTCAGCGTCTGAGCTCGGACGGCGAGTAAGCGGGATTTCGCATTGTCTGCCTCCAGTCGCCAATTCGCGGCTCCATCCGCCACCGGATTATCCGCTACGGCTGAGAGCACACGCCGCCTAGCGTCTCCTGAGCCTCGCGCTTCATCCTGAACTCCAGATAGGGTGCGCTCGAAGAGAGCAAGCGAGGAGCGATAGGATGCGTCCTTTTCTCGAATGGCGTCTTGCTGGTTGACCAACTCGTCAAGCATCAGAATCGAGTAAGGCGGCATCTCCTTGAATCCATGCCACGCCGCATTTACTTCCCTAGCAGCTTCTAAAGCCTTCGCTTCTATGGGTATGCTTTCGGCAATCTTCAAGTAGCGGTTGATGCCTGAGATGATTTGCTCAAGGTTCCGGCGGTAGTCGATGAGTTCGGCGAGCTCGACCCCTTCGGGCAATTCTTGTTCCGCGCTTGGCTCGTTGATGCGGGCGAATACCGCGCGTGCTTCCTTGAGCCATAGCTTGAGACGAGCATCTGCTTGCTCGGCAGTTTCCACACTGGGAGCGGCTTCGGGCTGTTTCAGGGTGATGCTTGGAATCTGGCCGACGGAATACGGAGCAGAAGCTAACATCCCAAGCAAGATCACGAGCCATAGCTGGACGGTTAGAATCGTAGCGCACTGGGCAGGGCGGGTAAATTCAGAAGTCACCACGGTCATCTTTTTCGAGTTGGATTCGGTCTGCTAGATTACGCGCTTTGACGCTGTTGCGCTTGGCCCAGCGCTCGACGGTCATCTGGCGCTTCTCCGAGCGCTTTCTGAGGGCGGCGATTTCGGTCTCCAAGTTGAGGAAATTTTCATAACGCCCGACTTCGAGCGTGCCGGCATCCACCGCCGCGCGGATGGCGCACTTGGCGTCCTTGCGGTGGCTGCAATCGGAGAATTTGCATTGGTCTGCTAGAGCCGTAACGTCGGTGAAACTGTCGCGCAGCGTGGCCTCGTCGGTCCACATTTGGATTTCCCGCATCCCGGGATTGTCGATGAGCATCCCGGTGCCGGGCAGCGGGACGAGTTCGCGAGAAGTGGTGGTGTGGCGACCCTTGCCGGTGTTCTCGTTGCACTCGCTGGTCCACTGCCATTCCTCGCCGTAGAGCTGGTTGACGAGGGTGGACTTGCCGACGCCACTGGAACCGACGACGCACATAGTGATGCCTTTTTTAAGGTATTTCTTGAGGACTTTCAGCCCGTCGCCATTGAGCGCGCTGGTCACGTGGACGGTTGCGCCATCCCACAGCGCGGCGATTTCTTCGGCGGCTTTTTTACTCTGCTCCTTGGGAAAAAGGTCGGCTTTATTAACGAGCACAACCGCCTTTGCGCCGCTGCGACCGATGAGCATGAAGTAGCGTTCCATCCGGCGGATGTTGAAATCTGGGCCGGCGTCGGTGACCACGGCGACGTAGTCGATATTCGTGCCGATGACTTGAGCCTGCGAGCTGTTACCGGGCATTTTCCGGGAAAAACACGTCCGCCGGGGCAGCGTCGCGCGGATGATGTGCGGTTGATTTTCATCGCCGAGTTCGACCATCACCCAATCGCCGACGGCGGGTAAATCGGCATCGCAAGTCGCCTCGTGCCACACACGACCGCACAGGGTGACGTCGATTTCCTCGCCACCGTTAAGAAACGCGCCGTAGTTGATGATCGTCTCGCGAATCAAGCGCGCGGGGACCCAGCCCTTTCCGGTGTAAGCGGCGAGGGCAGTTTCCAATTCCGGGTTCCAGCCGAGTTCCTTCAAATTCATTCGCCGGAAACCCTAGCGCAACTCCGGCGGCTGTCGATTCTTGCGTTTCGAGCGTCAGCTCCCGACGGGAATTTTCTTTCCCAAGAGTCAACCGTCAGGCATTTCAAGGGCACCATGGAAGCTGAAGAACTGAGTCATTTTCATCCTCAATACCGTGAGCTCCACGCTGAGCTGCTAGCTCGGCCATTTCCTGTGGTGGCCGGGCAGGTCATCGTGTCTCACCGGGCCATTTGGTTTACTGCAGAAGAATCCAGTGCCCACCAGGCGGCGGTCGCAGCTTTGGCGACTCGTGAGGAGGTGGTTACAAATTTTGAGGACCACGGCTGTCAAGTCCTGCGTCTCGGAGCGGTGGAGTTGCGAATCGAGCCGCACGCGGAGTTCACCACCTTCACCGTTTTCGCGCCGCAAAGTGGGCTGCCTTTTTCCGAGTCGGCGATGGATCACTTGCCGCACGGGTGGCTCGACGGGATTCCCGGTCGAATCATCGCCTCGGTAGAAATCGCGAGCGAATTAGTGTCCGCCGGAGATGCAGGCACGGCGAAAACGATGGAACGTGTGCTCGATTTCTTCGGACAAGAACGCATCGTCGGAGGCTGGGTGGTGGAGCGGGTGGCCTCGGCGTGGAGCCATTTTCGCCCCGATGAGCGAGGAGCCACGCGATTTCTGGTGCAAATTCACCGGCTTACTTCCGGGCGCTACGGCAGACTTTTGCAGCGCTTGGTAGAAATTGAAACCTATCGGATGGCAGCGATGTTGAGTGTGCCGCTTGCCCGTGAAGTCTTGCCTGAGATCCAAGCGTTAGAGGCGCGACATATCAGCTTGGTGAAATGCATCGGCGAGATGAATGATGAGCGCGGAGCCGTCCAGCTGGCAGATTTGACAAGCCTTTCGCTCACCGTCGAGCGGCTCAAAGTGCGCTGCGGCTCGCGTTTCAGCCTGACAAAAAATCACGCCAAGATCGTGACTGCGCGGATTAAGGAACTAAGAGAAGAACAGGTGCCCGGCTATCAAACAATTGGTGAATTTTTTGATTTGCGTCTGATCGAGGCGATGAGGACTTCCGAGCGCGTAGAGACTGAGTTAGATGAATTGTCTGCCTCCTTACAGGCGACCACTCAACTGCTGCGAACAGCGGTAGAAGTGCATCGGCAAAACCCGATCATGCTCGCCAATGATCCGCCGCCGCGCGCGACTCAGCCGAAGTGGCAGCGTCATTTCGATGTCATCCTGATGGTTGTACTCACTTCCTGTCTCGCCAATCTGTTGAAGCTGATAATCGAAGGCATCCGAGTGATCGGAATTCCTCTCAACTCATCGCTCGTGACCACCTTGGCGCTCCCGTTTCTCGGCTACGCAGTCTGGCGGGCTTTGCAGAGTGCGAAGTCTGATCCTGAGAAGTGATGTGAAGAGTCTCACCGTGGCTGGATCGTCGCTGGGAGTTCCAGACTGAACTTTAAGTTTTCACTCTTCAGCGGTCCTTGAATCCCGACTCGTATCTTTTCGCCCGGCTTAAGCATCTCCGGCGGCGCAGACCATGTGAGACTTCGGTTGAATTGAATCTGACCACCTCCATCCGCGGTGCTATACGAACCTGAGAAAGGAAACCCTGCGGACTCAGTGCTATTCCCTGGGAATACCACGACTTTCATCTCTTCAATTTTTCCGATCCGATTCTCAATGATCTGAATTGTTGCCTCTTGGCTTTTACCACTGATTTCGAAGTTCAACTCTTTCCATCCCGCCGTCGGGTCCTTGCCCGAGCCCGAGCGTTTTGGGGTAATTTTACCCGCCTTTATCGTCTCAATTCCAAATAACTTGGCATTCTGAGATGACTTGAAATCCACACCCATCCCGTCTGCCGTGACCTCGCCTTCTAAGACGATGAATCCTGCAAATTCGGATCTTGGGTAATTTTCCGAGCGCGTCACATTGAGATCGAGAGACATTCGTTTCGAATCTCGCGGGAGGAATGCGCCGAAGCGCGTCTTTTTCTGGATCGTATCCCTTTGGAAAGCCACCACGTTTCCCCACTCGTCCTCGGCACCCACCGGGGCACCGTCGAAATTGATCGGGCCGTCCTTCAAGCCCGGCACTGGCGACCCCTTATAATGAATGTCCATCTCTACCGCCGCGAAGGGATGATCGCCCACGGTCGCGAACCTCTGCACCTGCTTCACCGTTAGGTCGAAGTCCGTCGCATGGTGGACAAACGGTAGCGTTTTGCTCGTTCCGGGTGAGGGGGATTTCCGGAAATCCGGATTCGGGAGCGAAAACTCCGCCACCTCACCGTCCTCCCTGATCGCCCGGCATTCCAGCATGGGCAGATTCCGCTGCCACGCCGTCAGCGTAGCGATGTAGCGGCCCGGCCACGGTGCGTGATACATAGAAGGACCCATGAGATTGATCCACCCGCCCAGAGGATCCCGCTGCTGGATGAGCACCCGCAAGCCCGTCTTGACCATTTCCGCATGCACGGATTCCACACTGTCGCCCTTCATTTCGAATGAACTAGGGGAACTAGTTTTGCCGTTAAGCCGGTGGTCCGGCCAAACTATGCCGTTGCGCGAGAGATACTTGGGCATCTTCATTTCCACCCCACTGCTGTCCGTCATCCGGAACTCCATCAGCATCTCGGTTCGCGAATTGGAGCGCAGCTTTAAGCAGATGATATTGCCGTCTTCTGACTCGGAATCCACATTCAGGTCTCCCCAGGTTCCGCTGCTGGATCCCTTGCTGCTGCCGAAAAACCGCAGGAAAAACACCTTACGCGGGGAGACTTCCACCACCCGCTCGCCCACGGACACACCGAGGATTTCGAATTTACCACCGTCTTTGAAAGACACTATTTGACGGGGGGCGTCTATCAAGGGTTTCGGTGCCGCAAGCAGATCGAACTTCAGCGCCAGCGCGATCGATCCCATCACTAGAACGATGCCCGCCGCCGCCAGAATGACCTTCCGTTGCAGCGGCTTTTTTTGATCCATGCGCCAGCCTTGCAGGATCGCTGCAATGAGCAAGCGAACTTCCTTCACGCCCTGAAGACGTCCCGGAAATTCGAATGCAGTCGGGGAACACTCTCTACCGGGATATCGAGCAGATTCATACGGCTGCGAACTACCTCCGCATTGATTAGAGCGGCGGCATGAAGATGAACTAACAGGTTAATATCCTTCGGGCGGCCGACGAGCAGTTTCACCGCAGCGAGGTCATGCGGGTCCAAGGCGTAAGCTGCAGCACAGCCGGGAACAGAGACAAGCCGCCCCCTCCAACCTGACGGTAAAGTTTGTAGAATGGTATCCCGCAGAATATCCGCATGGTAGCCGTGACGCTGGTAGTAGGCGCGGTTTTCACCCAAGGCCTCGTCGAGCATCGTTCCAGTGAGTTCATCGAAAGGTTCCGGGCACAGGTCTGCGTCATAGGTGCTGGCCAGCGGAGATTCCGCATTCCCAAGTTCAGGAAACGAGGCGAGCAACGAGGCGGACCCGAGCACCAAGATCGTCCGATCCTCTGCCAAGGCTTGGGCCGCGCGGATGATGTGCTGGAGCGCGGAAAGTGTCATGTGGCGGGAACAGAGAGTTCTCCAAGCGGCAAACCCACAAAAGGCGAGCAGGACTTGAGTGGCTGGGCATCGTGGTTCGGTGCCGCTAGAAATCGAATGAAGTCATGCAGAGCTTCCGGTGACCTTTGCGCGGCGTGAATCAGTCGCTGCCACTCCCGCAAGGGCGCGGGATGAACGCGGCCTAAAGAAAGCCAGCGCTCGCAATTCGCAAGCGGAATGGCGAGATCCTCCGGGTGCTCCGCGATGTGGCCCGCAATCCGCTGCCAGCGGACGGCGCGGTCTTCGCGAAGAAAGTGGTGGTCATCGGCCGTCATCGAGTGGCTACGATGGCAAGACTCTCTGGAAAAGCAAGACCGCCGGGAGGGCTCCGCGCAAAGGATAAGGAGCCGCGACATTTCTGTCGCGGGGCAAGCGCGGTCTTGGTGGCGACAGGAATGTCGCCACTCCTTATTTCGCCGGCGGAGCTTTCCAGATCAGTCGCACGGCATCGAGGCGGACGCGGGCGTTTTCGATGGCGCCGGCGAGCTCGGCTTCGCGTTCTATCAGGGCGGTGATTTCCTCCGGCTTGATGTGGTCGTTCACCTCGGCGAGGTCGCGGAGGCGGGCGATTTCGGCAGTCATTTCGCGACGCATCAGCGACATCGCGGCCTGGATGACGGCGTGGCTTTTCCCGGCGCCGAGTGCGCGTGTCTGCTCCAACATGGCGGGGAGGAATTTTCGCTTCACCGCTTCGTTTCGCATCAGGCTTGCGGGGTCGCCCTTGCGCAGAATGGGCTTCGCGAAAACGGCATCATCCGTGTGATCGCCGCCCTTGTGATCGACCATGATGCGCAGTGGAGTTTGGGGGAGAAATCGCTCGATGTGCAGGCGAGCCGGGGCTACGCACTCGACGACGATCCATGATTCCAGCAAGATGATTTTCTCTCCGCTGGAATCCCAAACGCCGAAGGTCGCGTTCCCCGCTTCCGAACCGAGCATGAGATCCAGTGCGCCGCGGACCATCGGGTGATCCCACGTAAGGAAGGCTTCCTGCTCCCGCTCTAACGCCCGCTGCCGATTCAGCGTCACGGTCATGCCATCCGGCGGCAGGGAAGGGAAGGCGTCTGACTTGAGATTTCCTGGAAGCAGGAAATACCGGCGCTTCCCGAGTTCCTCGATGTGCAGCCCGGAGAACTCAAACAAACGCATCAAAAAATCCTCGAATCCCGGATTCTCGTCCCACTCGCGGATCTTCTCGACCAACCAAGCAGATCTCTCCGGTCGGTGGGAACTCCGCTCTAGCAGACGATCCTGTCCCCGCGCGAGGCGTTCGGAAATTCGCTTGCGGCTGGCGTGCGTTTTTTCGATCAGCTCGTCGATTCCCTCGCGCTCGCCGATGGCTTCCTCCAAGTCGAAGCGCAGCTCACGCTGGATCTCCGCCGCGCCAGGCGGGCTGGCACGGAAGGCGTCGAGACCTTCTTCCAGCCAGCGCATCCGGATTTCATCTTCGGTGCCCGGCATGTAGGGCACATGCACTTGGATCGTCCCCTTTTGACCAATCCGGTCGAGCCGTCCGATTCGTTGCTCTAGCAAGTCCACGTCTTCGGGTAGATCGTAAAGCACGAGGTGCCGGGCGAACTGGAAATTGCGGCCCTCGCTGCCGATCTCCGAGCAGACGAGAATTTGCGCGCCGTCTTTTTCCGCGAAGAACGCCGCGTTTCGGTCGCACTGGAGCAAAGTTAGGTTTTCATGAAACAAGGCACCGACCACGCCGGTTTCGAAACGTAGATCTTCCAAAACTTGCTCCGCCAGCTCGCGAGTCTTGGTGATCACCAAGATTTTTTCCTCGCCCAATTTTCCCAACAGCTCGATCAACCATTTCACTTTGTCCTCCATGGCCACGATCCGAGGTTCGCGCTGCGGGAAGCCGCCGAGCTTGGTCCGGGTGTTCCGGAACATCACGCGCCCGACTCCGAAGCCATCGAGTAAATCCGCGATCAACCGCTCGCGAGCATCCGGCTTACCCGCGATGAGATCTGCCACCCGCTGCTCCAGCCGAGGACGCCCAGCGACAAATTCCACCAAGCGTGACACAGGCATTCCTGCCTGTTCTTCCCCTGCTAGAGACTCCACCACATCCGCCACTTCTTCGTAATGCAGCGTTTCCTCCCGATAATGTTGGAGATCCGTATATCGATCCGGATCCAGCAATTTCAACCGCGCAAAGTGCCCTTCCGGTCCAAGTTGCTGCGGCGTCGCAGTCAGCAACAATAAAGCTTCCGTCGTCTCCGCCAGCCCACGAACTACCTCATAAGCAGGCCCAGCGCCCTCCACCGACCACTCTAGATGATGCGCCTCATCCACTACTAACACATCCCAACCCGCCTCCATCGCCTGTGCCGCTCGCCGTTCATTTCCCGCAAGGAAATCGACTGCTGCGAGCACCCACTGGCTGTCGAGAAACGGATTGCACTCCGGGTCGCCATACTCGATCGCCTCGCACCGTTCTTCATCATAGAGGCTGAAGGAAAGTTGAAAACGTCTGAGCAGCTCGACGAACCATTGATGCACCAGCGGCTCCGGCACCAAGATCAGCACTCGCTCAGCACGGCCAGTTAGAATCAAGCGGTGGAGAATTAAGCACGCCTCGATGGTTTTTCCTAAACCCACTTGATCTGCTAACAAAACTCGTGGCCTCGGGCGGTTGGCTACTTCATCCGCGATGAAGAGTTGATGGGGAATCAAGTCCATCCGCGCACCTGCTAGTCCACGGACCGGGGACCGGCGCATTTCCGCCCGCCGACGCAGGGCTTCACCGCGCAGATCGAAGTCGCGGTGATCGTCGAGCTTTCCGCCGAAGAGGCGTTCCTCCGGTTTGCTAAAGCTGATGGAGTCGCACAAATCCGCCTCGAGCACCTCGCCGCCGTCGGTCTCGTAAATCCGTAGCCCACGCGTTTCCCGCACCCGCTCCACGGTCATTTCCTCGCCCGAGTGGGCTTTGATCCGATCACCCGGCTGGAACCTCACCCGCCGCAGCGGCGCGGTATCGGTGGCATAGATGCGCGTCTCGCCCGCAGCGGGGAAATGGATTTCCACCCGCCCATCGCCGCTCTTGCGGATGATTCCCAAGCCCAGCTCAGGCTCGCCATCGCTCACCCAGCGCTGCCCGCGCGTCCACGTATTTTGCTCCGACATCTCCACAGAGCGAACCCCTTTCTCGAATAAAGCGAAAGTGTAAAGACTGGTAGGATCTCAGTAGGGGCTTTCCTTCGTTCCGCCGATGTGGCTTTATTTACTCCGCCCCATGCCTGAGCTACCCGAAGTCGAAACCACCCGCCGCGGCATCGAACCCTACGTTACTGGCGTAACGATGACCGAACTGCTCATCCGGCGCTATGATTTGCGCCAGCCCGTCTCGCAAAATATCACCGCTTTGGAAGGCCGGACCATCTTGGGGATTACGCGACGTTCCAAGTATCTGCTGCTCGAAATCGACGATCACTCCACACTTCTCATCCATCTTGGAATGTCCGGCAGCCTGCGAGTCATCGATCCGGCCGATGCTTGGAAAAAGCACGACCATGTGGGAATCAGTTTGGGAAATGGTAAACAATTGCGATTTCACGACCCCCGGCGTTTCGGGCTGGTCCTGCGCTTGATGGAGAGCGATCCGCTTATGCACGTTTTGTTGAAAAACCTCGGGCCTGAGCCGCTAGAAGACGCGTTCACGGTCCCGTATCTGAAAGTCGCCTGCTCCAAACGCTCAGCCGCGATCAAGCTCGTGATCATGGACGCGAAAGTCGTCGTGGGGGTGGGAAACATCTACGCCTCGGAGGCCTTGTTCCGAGCGGGCATCCGGCCGCATACCCCGGCGAATCGAGTCACCAAGCCGCGCTTGGTGAAATTGGTCGCCGCCATTCGTGAAGTTCTATCCGCTTCGATCCTCGAAGGCGGCACCACCTTGCGGGACTTCCTCAATTCCGATGGTGAGCCTGGTTATTTCAAACAACGACTCTTCGTCTATGATCGGAAAAACGAACCCTGCCGGGTCTGTGAGACGCCCATCCGCCATGAGGTGCTAGGCCAACGGGCGACGTATTGGTGTCCGGCCTGCCAGAAGTGAGTGATGTCCCTCAGGTGGCCGTCCGCTACTCTTGCACGCGGCCTGCGTGACCGCCATCAACCATGTGACGATCTCGATAAAAACCGTTTAGGGGATCTCCCATTTGTAGGGTGCGCTTGAGATCTTTTCATTTCCTCCGGCGGTCACGTGGACGACGTCCTCGATGCGGCAGCCGCCGATGCCGCGGTAATAAAGGCCGGGTTCCATGGTCACCACCATGCCCTTCTTGAGTTTTTGTTTGGAGGCCGCGCGAACGGATGGTCCCTCGTGGACTTCGAGTCCAATACCGTGGCCGACGGCATGGAAGAAGCCTTCAGGTTCGCGGCTATTCTTGATCGTCTTGTAGCCCTCTTTGGCGAAAAACGTTTCCACCGCGTCCTGCACTTTACCACCGGTCACACCGGGCTTGATCACGCTGATGCCGAGTTCGTGAGCGCGCTTGACCGTGCGGACCATGCGCCGTTGCGCATCGCTGGCGGTGCCCTTGAGAAAGGTCCGGCTCATGTCGCCCCAGTAGCCGTCCTCGATGCGGCGCGGGAAAATATCTACCACGATCAACTCCCCGGCGCGGATCGGCCCAGAGCCGGCATTGTGGCAATCGCAGCCCTGATCGCCTGAGGCAACGATGGTGTCGAGCGCCACCGCGCCCTCGGCGAGGGTGGCCATGCCGATGAGTTCGTGCAGGCGCTCGGAAGTGAGCGTCCGGCCTTCGTGAATCACCAGCCCGTTACGGATTTTCGAATCGGCGAGGGCTTTCGACACCGCCCGCAAGCCGGCCGCACTGGCGCGGTTTCCTTTACGCAGAGACTCGACCTCCGCCGCAGTTTTGATTAGGCGCTGAGGGAGTAGGTCGCCGTTTTCAGCCGCCGTGACTTTGAGCCCCGCGTCCTTGAGCTTGAAGGCGAGTCCCGCAGGAAAACGAGCTCCCACGAGAAATTCGTCAATCCCATAGACCTTGGCCAAATGGCTCACTAACTGGCAATCATCCGGCATGTCACCCTTCGGCAATTTGAAGCGCCGCGCCGCAGCTTCCCGGATCTCCGGCAGCAGCAATACTTCGTCGAATGCCGACTCATTCGACATTCGTGCAAATTCCATTGGCACGGTCAGGCCGATTTTCTTGTTGCCCAAAGTGAAGGCGAGATATGGGTCGCTGGCACTGAAGCGGCTAAAATAAAGCATGTCCGGATCACTCGAACTCGCATGAAACAACATGGATGAGGAAGAGGCTCCTTGGGGGTTTTTGGGAGTGGCTGATCTGCGGTTCGTCATAAGATACGTGATGGGAAGGGATTTCGCGGGCACACACAAGACAGAAAATTCCGCCGTGCTAGCGACATCCGTAGCGCACCGCGCCGTAGCAATTCGACTGATCTTCATCAAAATCGATGAAACCGATGCACAAGGCGATCAATGCGGAGGGCAACTTTCAAAAACGGAGCCGTCCGCGAGGTCTTGGACTTGGCGATTTTTTCGGGGGGGCCTTGGGCGATGATTTGGCCGCCGGCGTCGCCGGCTTCGGGGCCGATGTCGAGGATCCAGTCGGCTTCGGCGGCGACGGTCATGTGGTGCTCGATGACGACGACGGTGTGGCCTTCATCGACGAGGCGGTGGAGCACGTCGATGAGGCGCTGGACGTCTTCGAGATGGAGGCCGACGGTGGGTTCTTCGATGAGATAAAGTTCTATGATCGGGAATTTATTCCATCATGGGAATCGCCCTGAGCATGAATTCATCAAAGAGTGGCACGGTGAAATCCATATCTCCGTGCGCCGGGCTGTAAATCATTCCTTTTTTGATCAGCTTCGCACGGACGGGTCCAAGGCTCATGACCTTCACTCCCAGAATTTCGGCGATGTCGCCTGTGCGATGAGCTCCCGGCCCCATTTCGGCCATCGCGCGAAGAAACCGTTTTTCGCTGGGGGTGAGGCGGTCAAAGCGGACGCGGAAGAAGTTCTCATCCAAACGGGAAATGACAGTGGCGGTGGCACCTTTGATGATCTCAAAGGTGATGGGAGAGGACGTCGCTCGGTTCCAAGATTGGTATCCCCACTCCTGGATGAAGTAGGGATAACCATGGGTGAGACGAAAAATCTCAGTAAGAGCATCTTCTTCAAAATGGATACCACCAGCCGCCCGGACCGGGTCCTGAAGTGCCTTGGCTGCATCTGATTCCGAGAGTGCTCCGACGTCCGGGAAACAGAATAGCCTTTCTGCATAGGATTTTGATTCACCGGCAAGCCCGGGAAGGATCGGTAAACCCGCGCCGACTAAGACCAATGGAAGCTGGCGTTGCTGAATTTTATGCATGGCCATGATCAAGGCACTCAGCTCGGTTTGACTGAAATATTGAATTTCGTCGATCAAGATTGCCACTGCTGCCCCTCGATCCTCCGCTGCCTCACCAATCGCGGTGAAGAGTTCAGGCAGATCAGTTTCCAAGTCCCCGCTGTCTGCCGTGCCTTTTTCGGGCTCCAGATCTAGGCCAAATGTCGTATCATCCACAGTAATTTTGATGGATCCGATAAAACTGCGTAACACCGCCAGACCGCGTTTCACCTTCTGCCCTGCTCCAGAGATACGGTCTAAATCGTAAAGTAGCTTCCGAAGTTGCGGGGCAAGAAGCGG
>JANPAU010000204.1:0-7658 GCA_031430055.1 Akkermansiaceae bacterium
CGGTAATTTGAATCTCACCAGTACCAATGGCGCGATGGCCGTGAATCCTTTCTTTTCTCCGGGGTTTACCGCCCCGCCGAATGGCACGATCAATGTTGGAGCCAACACGACGCTGTATTTAGGCTGGCAGGGCACCACCTACAACACCACCGTTAAACTTAGCGGCATGGGTAACAGTGAAAATTATGGAGCACTGCGCGGAGATAATGCCACGCTCAACGGCGCGGTGAGTCTCGCCACAAACTCCACGATTGGAACCGCTGGTGGCGCACTTACCATCAACGCAGTGATTAGCGATGGTGGAAATGGTTTCGGGTTTACCCAGGTTGCGAGCGGCACCGTGACACTTACCGCTACAAATACCTACACTGGCCCGACGACGGTCAACGGCGGGGCGACGCTGAAATGCGATACCTCCGGCTCCCTCGGCGGCGGTGCCTTGAACATCAGCGGCGCAGTGAACCTGGCCTATGTCGGTAACAGAGACGTCACCTCGTTGAAGCTCAGCGGAGTGTCCAAGGCCCCGGGTGTTTATGGTTCATCCGCTTCGCCTGCCCCCCCAGCGAATCAGGACAATGCCCGCTTCGCTGGCACCGGCACGGTGACAGTATTGCCGCCAGTGGTGGTGGTCGGGAAAACGGTTCTTTGGAATGTTGCCGGTGGCGGCAACTGGGACTTGTCCACCTCGAACTGGTTAACGCAACCGTCCAATGCTGTTTCGACCTTTGTTAATAACGACGTCGCGATTTTCAACAATTCTGCCGGCGGCACGATCAACATTCCGGCGACCGTATCTCCCTTCTCCACCACCGTTAATGCAGCATCCGGCGACTATATCTTCAGCGGAGCAGCACTCGGCGGCACCAGCTCGCTTACCATGAATGGCTTGGGCTCGCTCACCCTGAACAGCCCGAATACCTACTCGGGCAACACCGTTGTCAACAGCGGCACACTGGTGGCGAACGGAAACGGCGCACTTGGCGGCAGCACCAGTTTCAGTGTGGCGGCTGGAGCGATTCTCCAGCTAAATGGAACAAACGCGGGTGACTACAAGTGGCCGCTTGAATCAGGCTCCTTGGCCGGTGCAGGCACGGTGAATCTCCCTCTGAACGGCCGAGCTGGTGTCGGAACTAAATTGAATATGAGCACGTTCACCGGTAATTTGAATATCTCCGGTGGCATGTTTGGCGTGAATACTGTCCATTCTCCGGGATTTGTCAGCCCCGTCAACGGCACGATCAATGTGGGAAATGCCACGACGCTGTATCTAGGCTGGACCGGCTTCGTCTTGAACACCACCGTCAGACTGAATGGCAGCACGGACAACGGCGAAGGTCTCGGTGTCCTTCGAGCATCCAATGGCACGCTCAACGGCGCGTTGATTCTCGGGACGAACACCACGATTGGAGCTGATCCAACATTGGTCATCAACGCAGTGATTAGCGATGGTGGAAATGGTTTCGGATTCACCACAGTCGCAAGCGGCACAGTGACACTTACCGCTACAAATACCTACACTGGCCCGACGACGGTCAACGGTGGTACGACGCTGAAGTGCGACACCTCCGGCTCCCTCGGCGGCGGTGCCTTGAGCATCAACGGCAAGGTGAATCTAAACTTTGTTGGTAACAGAAACGTCACCTCGTTGAAGCTCGGCGGAGTGACCATGGCCCCGGGTGTTTATGGTTCATCCGCTTCGCCTGCTCTCCCAGCGAATCAAGACGATGCCCGCTTCGCTGGCACCGGCACGGTGACGGTGGTAGCAACGAACTCATTCTCTAGCTGGGCCAGCATCAACGCCCCCGGCCAGACTCCGAGTCAAGACTACGACAATGACGGCGTGCAAAATGGCATGGAATACTTCATGGGCCAAATGGGTTCATCGTTCACCGCCATGCCTGGCTTGGACGGGACCAACAAGGTCACCTGGACGAAGGATCCAACCTATCAAGGCACCTGGCAGGTCCAAACCTCGCCTGACTTGAGCACTTGGACCAACGTGGCTGGCACAGACATCGGCACTTCGGTGTCCTACACCGTGCCTCCCGGCATGGGCAAACAGTTCGTCCGCATGGTGGTGACACCAGCGCCATAAACCGCAGCACCCCTAAATCATCAGTAAACGGCAAGGCCGGGAGTGTTTCACTCCCGGCCTTGTTCTTTTGGGTCTCCTTCGGCTCGCATTCCGCTTAATTTGAAACCCGGCGAGCCTTTCAGGATTTCGCGGCTTTTCCAGCAGCTTTTCCGGCAGCTTGCTTGGAAAGCCAGTCGCTCTTTTCCGCTGCGAGGCTGACTGGCTCTAGCAGGTGCAGTAAGCTCGCCCGGTTTTTCGCTCCCACATACTCTTTGACCGCTTGCTGTAACAGCACATGCCGTGGCTTGCCGTCCGGGGTGAGGCCGCTGGCTTGATCGCGGCGGCTTCGTGGGACTTGGAAAAACACAGAATTTCCTCCGCCCAGTCGTCGATAATCAAATGTCCGGCGGGAGACAGTGCGAGTGAAAATGGCATCTTGCCACCTTGCTAGTCCGGCGCACGGCGCGTGACAAACCAATTCCCCCCACCCCATGGGTCACATTTTCCGAAAGTCCCGAACTCCGCCATTGGATTACTGAGCGAATCAACAAACCGATTTTCTCAGAAAAATAACTGTCAATTTTCGCGAGCTGCTTCTGAATCATGAAATGTTACGTTACCATTCACTCACCGTTGCTTTCCTTGGCTTCTCCGCCCTGGCCACCCTGGCACTATGCGCGGAGGACGCACCCCAGCTCCAGATCATCAACGGGAGCAAGGAAATCATCGATGTTTTTTGGCAAGAATCTGATAGTCAGCGGGTGCCACAAGGCAGTATCGCGCCGGGGAAGGATCGGCTCATTTCCACCATGCTCGGCCATCGCTTCGTGATCGTGGGCCGCGAGGATAAAAAGGAAGTGTCCGTGACCTCCAAGGTGCCGATCCAAGGGTTCCGCTTTGATCCTGCTGGGAAAGACGGAATTCCTGCATTCTACACTCAGATCGAGCGAGTGCGCGGCTTCCCAATCGTCGCCTCGGCCAAGGTGAATCCGTATGCCTTGAAGGAAGCTGCCTATATCTGCGATCTGATGCTGTCGAAGCGGGAGGATGTGTTGCAGGCGATGACCCAGAGCGGCGCGCGACTATCGATTTTAGCAAACAGCGAGTTCACCTGTGATCTACCAGAGTGCAGCGGCTATGCAAACGAGCCTATCGCTGACTTCGAGGCATTTTCTGCTAAAGACTTTTGGGATGCGCGAGCCCGAGGCACTGGCGGCAGCGAGACGGACCCCTTCGCCACTTGCGCGGAGGAGAATCTCCTCAGCTATCCGGGAGATCCGTATTCGACTGAGAATATCCTAATCCACGAGTTCGCCCACAGCATCCACCTGCGTGGTTTGAAAAACGTCGATCCCACCTTCGATACCCGGTTGCGGCAAGCCTATGACGCGGCGATGAAGGCCGGACTCTGGAAAACCAAATACGCCAGTGTGAACGACCGCGAGTATTTCGCCGAGGGCGTGCAGTCGTGGTTCGATGACAACCGCGAACCCGACCACGATCACAATCACGTGAACACCCGTGCCGAGCTCATCGAATACGATCCCGCCCTCGCCGCGCTCTGCCGGGAAGTCTTCGCGGACACCGAGATCAAATACACCAAGGTTCCCACCCGCTTGTCGGGCCACATGGCTGGTTATGATCCCTCCACCGCCCCGACCTTCGTCTGGCCAGAGCGTCTGCGTGCGATCAAGGACGCTATCCGGGCCAATGCTGCCAACCGCAAGTAATCGCCGATGAACTCACTCATTCGTGATCGGTGGGCGCAGACCACCGCTACAAGGTTTCCCGCTGTATCGACCCGCCCCGGGATCATGATTGCCGAAGCCTTCGACAATCTGATTTCAATAGGATCACTTTCCGTTGTATCGGCCAAAGCCACGGCGGCGACGAAAAACCCCGAACGCGAATCCTCCCGCAATTAAGCCAAAAGCCGATGGCTCCGGTATCACGGTGATCTTTCCGGCCATGCCTGGATGACTCGTCACAGTGCAGGTATACCAGAAATCACCTACTGCGCCTGGAGTCCAACTGATCGTATTACCGGGGGTTCCTGGGTTGGCTGTGAAATTCGCGATCGGGGTCAGCGTGGCATTGTTGATATCGGTTGAGCTCGTCGTGGTCCGAGAATAAGTTCCATCTGTTCCGCTCATAAAAGCAGCGGCCGTGTTGTTCATGATGGCGAAAGGATGCGCCGTAGTGATTCGCTGGAAGGTGTAAGTCTGCCCAAGTGTCAGGATCAATGTTGGGTCAGCGATGTTCGAAAAGCTGAGCGGAGGGGCACCCGACGGATCGGCCCAGCTAAAAAGGAAATCCGACGCGCCATTATTTCCAAGAGTGAAGGCGACTCCCTCGGTTACTGAGTATCTACTTGGGCTGACGAACGAGGTAACGGCGTGCGACATCGTCGCCAGCATGAGAAAGCTAGATGCAACGCCGCATTGGATGAGTCGTGGATGTGTTTTATTTTTCATGATTTTTGGGATCTACGCCGAATACGAATGATCACCTCTCGCGCAAGGAGAAAAAAGTTTTTAAATCAAAAATCTAGGTCATTTCCTAAGATGGATCAGGTCACGCATTTCAACATTTTTCGTTTTTGAATCAAGGAACCAGCCGGGAATCGAAGGAGAACAGCTCCGGCTTGCCGATGGTGATGGATTTGAAATCCGGGTGCGAGGTGTTGAGCTAGAAGGCTCAAGCTACCGCATGAAAGACCGCATCGCGGGCTAACAAAAACCGCCATGCCAAACATGCTCCGGCACCTTGTTTTTGCCATGCGCTTTTCAAACCGCCCGCTTCATGCGCCATTCGCTCCGCCGCCCTCAAGAGGAAGACCCTCGGGCGTTTGATTGAGGTAAAAATCGCCTACAAATCAATCGACGGCGTTGACGTGGGACTACCCGCACCGCGAAAGTCGCCGCGATGAGCGAAATGATTTTGGGAATCGATTTGGGGACAACGAACTCTGCGGTAGGCGTGGTGGACTCTGGATTCCCGATTTTGCTAGCAAACGAAGAGGGCCGCCGAATCACACCGAGCGCGGTGTGGATCGGAGTGGACGGCAGCACCGAAGTCGGCGCGAAAGCCTTGCGCCGCCGGGCGTTAGAGCCAGAACGGGTGGTGACGAGTATCAAGCGCTTGATGGGGCGCCGAATCGGCGAGGTGGAGGAAAATTTCCCGGTCACGGTAACGGCTGGAACCGATGGATTGCTGAGGGTTCTCGGAAAGACCGCGGAGGAAATCAGCGCGGAGATTCTGCGAGAAATGAAACGCATCGCCGAGTGGCGAATGGGCGTAAAAATCACCAAGGCCGTGATCACGGTGCCTGCCTATTTCCACGACGCCCAGCGCTCGGCCACCAAGCGAGCCGGCGAACTCGCGGGACTCGAAGTGGTTCGGATTCTCAACGAGCCGACCGCCGCCGCACTGGCGTATGGCTTGGACAAGCTTGGCGAAAAGGCCCGCGTCGCTGTTTACGATCTGGGCGGCGGGACTTTTGATCTGTCGATCCTGGAAATGCAGGACGGTGTGTTCCAAGTGCTGGCCACCCATGGCGACACGCGTCTCGGCGGAGACGATTTGGACGCACTCATTCTCGATAGGGTTTTGGAAAAATCCGACATCGGAGAAATCGACCTTGCGACACGGGTCCGCCTGATGGTCGAGGCGGAGCGGGTGAAACTCGCGCTGTCCGATGATTCCCATGCGGTCTTCCGACTGCCATTCTATGACGGGATTCGCAGCTTGGAAGAAACCATCACCCGCGAGGAGTTAGAGAAACTCGCCTCACCGTGGATCAACAAGACGCTGCATCTCTGCCGCAAGGCGCTCGCGGATGCCGCACTCAAGCCGGAAGACCTGAGCGCTGTAGTCGTCGTGGGGGGGAGCACCCGGATGCCGGCCGTCCGCCGCGCGGTGGGCGAGCTTTTCGGCCGTGAGCCGGACATTTCCCAGCACCCGGATGAAGCGATCACGATCGGTGCGACGATCCAAGGCGGCGTCCTGAGCGGTGCGCTGCGGCAGATGATTTTACTCGATGTGACGCCGCTGAGCCTCGGTATCGAGACCTTCGGCGGGCTGATGAACGTGCTGCTTCCGCGGAATACGACTATCCCATGTAAGGCAGGGGAAATGTTCACCAATGCGGCAGATGGCCAAGCGGCGATGCGCGTGCGTGTGCTGCAAGGCGAACGCGAGATGGCGAAGGACAATTGGGAACTCGGCAACTTCGACGTGCCATTTTCCCCATCGCCCAAGGGACAAGCGAGAGTGGGCGTGCAGTTCAAAATCGACGAAAATGGCATCTTGGAAGCCCTCGCCCGCGATGTGGCTAGTGGTATGGACACGGTCATCCAGATCACGAGTGCTGCGGTGAATGTCGATGACGCGGCCGTCGAGGCGATGGTCAGCGAGTCGATCGAGCACGCCTTCACCGACATGGCCGAGCGCGTTTTCACCGAAGCGAAAATGAAGGCCGAGGAGCTGCTCCCCGCCGTGGACGCCGTGCTCAGTCAAGGGCTTGCTCTCGATGCCGAACGAGGTGAAATCGAGTCCGCCGCCGCCGCCGTGCGCGCAGCACTGGCAGGAGAAGCGGCCAATCCCTTGAAGTCCGCCGTGCAACGCCTCGATGCCGCCACCGAGGCACTCGCCGCCCGCTTAATCGAACAGGCAATGGATTCCGCACTGGATCGCAAACTTTCTGGAGAATAACACTTTCAAGCGCCTTGCCTGAGTCTGAATTTTTTCCCATCCTGCTGGTCCCTCCACCCGCTCTATCATGAAGATCACTGCATCCAGCTCTAACAACCCAATTCCGAAACTTTCCCCGGATAACAGTTGGAGTGACGATGAATATCCCGCAGAGGGTAAAATCCCCCTCCCAACGGTGTTACCAAGTCGACGCCGTTTGGCGGACCAGCCTGCACCCGTCAGCCTCAGGGAAGTCGGCTTGCGCATCGAATCAACTCTTGATCGCAGCGCCACACCGAACTCCACCTCCCAGCTAGAAGTTCAAGAAATCAACCGCGAGGTGATCCGCCTCGAACAAGCGGTGGATGCCCCTGCCCGGATCGAACGTCATTTCACCTTCCACGAGAAGCAGGAACCCATAAATCCCAAAGAGAATCTAATGGAAGGAAGCCACGACTGGGGGACGGGCCGCCGCCTTCCTACGCGCTGGATCCTCGGAATGGCCTTGATCGTATGCCTCTTGGTGGTCGTCTCTCTCGTGCTCCTGCCTGTGATCAACGCACCGAACGCTCCACCTGCGGATTCTACGAGTGGTTATCTAACTGTAGTCGAGGCCGAGAAAATAGGAGGTATGGAGAACTTGGATCGCCTGCTCACCCGACAGACTGAGGCCATTCAAATTTTCCGCTCCTTCTCTCAAGCCATCCACCCCGACGAAGTGGTGCCTCTGATCGTAGATGGCCGAGTTCTTTACGAAACGCTCTGCAAGCATTGGCGCCCACTCGATGTTCCCAGGCAGTGGGAGCCGGCAGCCGATTGCGCATGGGGGGTTTTAGAGTTTGGAGGAAAGGCTTATGGCGTGCTCGAAGGTCAATTCCCGAATCATTCTCCT
>JANPAU010000205.1:0-12847 GCA_031430055.1 Akkermansiaceae bacterium
GAATACGGCGCTGCAAGTGCTGGCATGGCTCGCAGTGCAAGCGGGCTGGAAGGACCGAAAATCTGAGGATTTGGTGGCCTTTGAGTCCACCGCAGGGGTCCCAATTTCCGTGGTTCTGCGCGAAGACCCTGCAGTTCCACCGCTAAGTTCCTTGGTCATCCGTGGCGGCAGCGTGACGGTGAGCGTTTTACAAAAACCCGGCGCAAGTCACGTCGAGCGCCAAGTGGAAGCCGCTGCGTTCAAGGCGACCTCGCTTTCGCCGATCGACCCGACGACACCCGCCGAGTTGGTCGCCGTGCAACTCGCCCGCGGTGGGAAAAACTCGCTGTATCAGAAAATTCTTCCGCGTTTTCGGGCAATGCTTGAGGCCTGAAATTTTCTTCGCAAGTCATCCTTTTTTCAAAAGGCATACACACTCTAAAATTGGAAACCTTAGCTGCTCTAACTAACCCAATTTTTTCATTTTACTTTTCGTGGGTGCCCCGCCATTCCCACAGCTCGTTGAGCAGAAGCCGCTCGACTTGGCGCATACCACGAGCGACCTCACTGGCGCATTGGGCGGAGGCCACGATGGGTCTCAGACGCTTCAGTTCCCGGACCAACTGGTGATAGAGGTTAGCTCGCCGTTTAAACTCGAAGACCGAGATCATCGCGAGCAGCCATGCGCAAACGCCTGGAAGAATGTCGGAGACGACGGTGAAAGAGGACCACGCTTTTTCGCCCATGAACGGCATCACCACTACGATCGCTCCGAAGATGACCGCGCTTAAGGAGGCGATCGAGAAAAGCTTACCGAAGATTCTCATTCTCCGGCCTGCTAGATCGCCTTTCGCTTGGAGGTAGCGGATCTGGCCATCCACGCGCTCGTCGAGGTAGGAGTCCCGCGCGGCCTGCCACCCGCGACGAGATGGAACGAGTCGCAGGGCGGCGGTTTGGAGAAACACCTTTTCCTTTTCAAAAAGCTCGATGGCCGGTGGATGCAAGGGACTGCCCGGCTCGTGAGTGGCGAGCAGGGATCTGAGCAACTCTGCTCGCACGCGATCCTGCACCCATCGTTCCTGCCAGCGGAGGGTTTTTCCGAGCCTCGGTAGCCAGGACGCCAAGGTCACGAGCACCAGCTTAATCATCGCTCCGGCCTCTGCGGCCACAGCGGCGAAGACGACCATCACCGCCTGCATTAGACCGGCCAGATGGTTCAGCGACATTGAGGCCGCCGCAAAACCTCGCGACTTGGGGGCGCTGCCAGAGGCTCGTTGGTCTAACAATTCAAACAAGTCTCTGATGTCCGTTGCGTGCGGTAAGTCGTCAAAAGTTGGATCGCTGGCGACCACTTGCTGCGACTCGCTCTCCCAGCAAGCGTCGAGCGTCGCGGCATCGATGATGCGGGAAGGGATGTCCATTTTCCTGGCTTCGGCGATGCTTTCTGCAGTCCCTCCCAGACCGCGGGCTGGCCGTCCGTCCCAGAGGAAAATCATGTGCACTGCGGCATTAAGCACTTCCCGCGCGACCACATGATAGGCCTCCGGGGCCGCTTCACCGCCGGGGCAGACCTCCGTCCACCATGCGGCGTCCATGCACTCGCAAGCGTGATTCCATTCCTCGGGATCTTCGAAGTCGGCGATGAATTGTTCCTTGGCGAAGGGCAGGAGAATCACGGTTTTCAGTCCCAACTCACGGCAGGCATCGAGGAACAACAAGTCCGCTCCTGCGGCGGCACTGGCAATGCCGACGAATTCGCCGGGCATTCTTGATAGAATAAGCTCTAGCTCACGAAGGATCGCCCTTTTTGCCGCCGCCTTATCTGGCACGGCACGGTGTCCGGCAAAACCCACAAATTGCATTTCCTTCATCGGGTTCGCGGTCATGGGGAGGTGGTTTTCAACAAATTTTGAACATCTTCTCGACTGGGATCTACGGTGAGAATTTCTTCTAGCAACTTACGTGCTTTTGCGGGATCCTTCGGGTCGTCTGAAAGCTGACTTCTGGCCTCAATGAATTTCGAGTCTAGCACATCGACAAGCGGCGAGTCCGTCGAGGAGGCAATCGCAACGCAAGCCTCACGCACTAGGGCGGAGCGATTGGTCTGCTGGCCGATCTGTTGTTTGGTGCGGAGCAGCTGAATGTGTCCTGGCTTGAGGATCAGCGCCTTCTCGATCTGGCTGAGCGCTTCTGCTTGTTTCGTTTCATCATTACTCCTCAAGAGAACTCGCGCTCGCTGGACGAGTGCATCAAAGATCCGTGTTGATTCTATATCGATGCTTGCGGTGACTTGCGGCTCCGTCATCAAGGCTCCGGGATAGGCCGGCCGGGAAGCGGTCCGATCCAGTAACCAGTCCACCACGGGTGACCAAAGGACGTCGCGTTTGCTCGCGCGGGCGATTTTTTCCGCCGTCATCCATTCATCTGGATCGATCATCGTGCGTCCGTCTTCGGAGCCGTGGCTACCGCCGCCGATGCCTTCTAGCAGACTCGGCAGCCAGTCGGGTGCATTCGTGAGCACGGGGACCGGCACGAGATAGAATCCCTTTTCTCCGGTAAGCAGAACGGCTCCTCGTTGTGGAACATCGAGGGGTGCCAACTGGCCACTACTGGCATCTGGAAGTCTAACTATATCCATGCCGGTCTCTGGATCCCAGAGTTTAGACCTCTCATCTCCATCAGAGGCGGCAATCCATTTTCCATTACATACCCATGAAAGCCTCATACCTGAGGATCCTGTTGGAAATCCGATGCCGACTGGCAGCCCCGTCTCCGTTGAGAGGCAATCGACTCGATTTGAACTACTGAGGCTAGCGATGGTTCGGGCGTCTGGTGACCAAGCTAGATCGATCGCCGGTGCGGCGAGGGAGATTCTAATCGATGACTTGCTGGGGCTGCCGTTAGATGGATAGAAACTGAGCACTTGGTCACGTGATGCGGCGGCGATGGTCTTGCCGTCTGGAGACCACGCCACTGCGTTGGTTCCTCCTTGGACTGGGATCGTGCGTGCGACGACACCCTCAGTGGTATCGATGACTTTGATGCCATTGAGAGTCGGGAGGGCCGCGAGTTTTCCTCCTGGCTGGAAACGGAGTGAGTCAAGCACGTCGAAGCCGCTGTCGATGGGTGTTACGACTTCTATTTCTCCGACGGTGAAACGCAAACCGCTGCGCCAATCGACGCGCCGAACCTTGCCGTCCCAACAGATGGCAGTTAGAAATTGGCTATTTTCGCTGAAGCAGAGGCCGTGAAGATTTGACGGAAATCGCAGCGGGCGGCCAAGTTGTTTTGAGGTGCGGAGATCGTAAATTCTAACCAGCGAGTCACTTGAGCAGGCGGCAGCGAGCAGCGTCCCATCGTCGGAGAGTGAACTGATGTCTGGGTAGCCGGGATCAAACGGCAAAAATTCCGCTGCGGGTTCTTCACTCCGCAGGCACCGCACCTGCGCCAGTCCGCCTTCGCTCATCAGCAGGACATGCGTCTCATCCAAATAGACACAGCGATTGACCGTGAATGCCTGTGAGAGAGGTTCGGTCCGGATTTTACCCTCCACCGAATCGTGGAGATAGGCGGCAGGTCCTCTACGGACTCCAACAAAGTGACTCCCGTCGGGCGAGAACGCACAGCGAACCGGCAGCGGGATGAGGGATTCCGGCTCACCGATGACTTGTCCAGTTTCGACATTCCAAGTCTGCATCCCGGTGGCGAGATCGATGGTGCGCAAGGTCCCTTCCGGAGCAAAACTGATTCCAGTGATGCAGAGTGTTCCCTTAATTTCTAGGGTATTTTCACCTCGGTCACCGGCATCGCTCACGTAGAAGTAGGGCGACGGTCCCGCTGCTGCCAGCTTGGCGCCATCGGCGGACCAGGCAAAAAATTCCGGGCTGAGATTCTCAGTTTTTTGGCGCGACAATTCTTTCCCGTCTGCCGTGATTTGCATGAACCAACCGCCGCCGGTCTCGGGGTCGGACGGAGCCAAGCCTACGGCCAATATGGATTTTTTCGGATTCCAGCAAAATCCCTGAATGGCTGTTTCTCCGGTAATAACAGGTTCTCGTTGGTTTTTCAAATCCTGTAGTCCGATGAAATGGAGACGACCTTTCGCAGTGCCAGCCACCCAGCCATCGCCAGATGGATGCATGGCTAGCGCGTTCACCGTGCCGTCGGCGAGGCTACGCTCGGCCACGAGCTTGTGGTCTGGGCGCGACCACAAATAGATCCGTTCGCCTGATGATGTTAGAATCCATTTTCCATCGGCCGATGCACTGGCTGACAGCACGGCTGATGGGTGGCGCAGCACTGGACCCACTGGCGGATGAATTTTGCGGTGCGCGAGCGTGGAATATGCTGCCATCTGTGCCAGTGGGTTCTCGGGATCTGATCTCAGAGAGCGTGCTAGATAAGCGACTTGGCGGGCGGCATCGTCACCCTTGCGTGCGGCGACTGCTAGGTTGAGGTCGGACTGGCTCAGCGTGCGTAATGCCGCATGCTTTTGTTTAACCGCATAAACTGCGGCGGACACTGCGACGATGAATAACAGGCCGAAAACCGCTGCGGTGGCTTGGAAGCGCCGCAATCTGCGCCGCTGGTATTCCTGCTCACGCCTCCGGAGGTCGTCGAAACCGACGCCTAACAATCCAGCCATCAGTTTAATCACCGCGTTTTCCCGGCCGTCCTTGCCTTCGCGGGCGTCTGCGGCGATCGGCTCGGTAGGTTTGTCCGAGATTGCTCCGTCCTGGCCAAGTTGGAACCGGACGGCCTTCGGAAAACATTCGTCCTCATCACAGAATCCGGGTTTTCCATTAGCGGCCCAAGGCTCGCCGTCCACGATCAAGCAGAGCACCCGACTTTCGCCGTGCATTCGTTTGTATTCGATGATTTCCTTCTCCACCCAAGGAGACTTCGCACTGCGTGGTGAGCAGATTACCACCAGAAACCTCGCGTGCTCCAGCGCGCGAGCGATCACGGCCCCGAGGTCCGTAGCGGTGGGTAACTCCTCCCGGTCGCGGAATACTGGGACAAAGCGTTTGGGAATCGGCGCGTTGGCCGGCGTCGGCTGACCTACCAGATCGCGCGGCATCGGGTAATTCTCCAAAGAGCGGTGCAGCCAATCCGCCCAAGCTTTGTCGGAATGGCTGTAGCTGATGAATGCCCAGTATTTCCGAACGCTCTCTTTCGTGTCCCCCATCTCGTTGGATCAAACGGATGCGGCTCTGCGGGGTCAATCCCATTTCAAAGCCTGATCTTTAAAATGGGGCAGATTTAGGGAAGGTTCCGCGTGCCTGATTCGGATCATGTTTCACATGGCACCCATTCAGACTGAGCGCAGCAGAATCGTCCGCGACGCCTCACGCCCGTTGCCCTCGATTTCCAACCGATTTTCAAAAACATGGATTGCGGAAAACGAGTTCACGCCTGGTTCATGCAAGACGGACTTAAAAGTGATGTAGGGAATACCATGCCGCAGCACTTCTGCACCTGCATGGTTATGCCCATTCAAATAGGCCATTACACATGGATGCCGATCGATCACCGCGAGCACTCCGTCGCAATTCCAAGCCTGAAGTCCATCGCCGGGTAGAAGCGGATGGTGACCGCATAAGATCACCCGCTCTTTGGCAAGATCCGCTGCGGCCAACTCACCGTCTAACCACTGGAGTTGCACCTCGGAAACTCCGCCGTTCCAAGGCTTTGCGCTATTGCGTTTTTCCTCTGTCAGTTTTTTCAACAAGATTTCAGACTCCAAATCCTGAGGGCTGCCTTGCGGGTATTTGTAAGTGGATAAATCGTTGGTATCTAACATCACCACCCGCAATCCGGACTGGCTGAACTGATAGTAATCTCGCGGCATTCCTATCGTTGAAACGACACGCCCTTTCTCACCGTCCGCTACATCGTAGTCATGATTCCCCAAGAGATGGCGCACGGGATGCCCGAGCCCGTCCAGCAAGGGCATCACCGTGGCGAACGCCGTGAAATCTCGGTCGATCAGATCGCCAAGATGAAGCGTGAATGGCAACTTCTTTTTCGCCAACCATGCGACTGCCACCTTCAACTTCGGGATCGATTCCCTATAATGGCGCTCACCCTCCGGCTCCGCATCCGCATACTGGACATCCGTGATCAGCCCGAAGGATAGCAACGGCTGCTCGCCGATCTCCGCTCCATAAGCCTTGGAAAGGGAGACTGCGGCTGCGGAGAGAGCGATAAAATTTCGTCGATTCATCATTTCAATGAAGCTACAGGTTCCCCGCGTCCGAGGCGATCTGAAAGTTTCACTGCAAAACTTCACAATCCTCTCGTCCGTTCTGAAATTACCATTAAAACTCCCGCCACGATGATTAAATCCACCAAACTTCTACTTCCTGCGCTTGCTCTAGCATTGACACTATCCACACACGCTGCGCCCGCCGTAAAACCTCTCAAAGCCCTACTCGTCATCGGCGGATGCTGCCACGACTACGCCACACAGAAGGACATTCTCAAAGCTGGCATCGAATCCCGGGCGAACATCGAGGTGGATGTCTGCTACTCACCGGACAAGACCACAAAACCGGATTTCACCTGTTATAAAACGGACAATTGGGCAGATGGTTACGACGTGATCATCCACGACGAGTGCGCCGCCGACATCAAGGATCTCGCCACCGTCAACCGCATCCTCGAGCCCCACCGCAAAGGCCTCCCGGGCGTAAACCTCCACTGCGCGATGCACAGCTATCGTGTTTCACCCGAGTTTGAGAAACCTCAAGCCACTGGCACCGAGGGCGCACTCTGGTTCGACTTCCTCGGGCTCCAGTCAACTAGCCACGGCAAACAACTTCCCATCGTCGTCACCTATACCACCCCTGCCAGCCCGATCACCAAAGGCTTGGAAAGCTGGACCACCGACAATGAAGAACTCTACAACAACATCAGCGTCCACGACAGCGCAACTCCTCTTGCCCACGGCAAGCAAGGCGACTCCGAGACCGTCGTCGCCTGGACAAACTCCTATGGCGACAAGAAAACCCGAGTCTTCTCAACCACCCTCGGCCATAACAACGAAACTGTCGCCGACGCCCGTTACCTCGACCTCGTCACCCGCGGCCTGCTTTGGAGCTGCCAAAAACTCGATGAGGAAGGCAAGCCACTCGCTGGCTTTGGTCCCGTGAAGTAAACGATTCACTCAGGGCACGAAGAGAACCTTCCCCGCTCGATCGGGTGCATCAAGTCGGCCTAACGCTTCTTGAAACGCTTCGAGCGGGTAGCTGGAATCGATCAGCTGGACAAGTCTCCCGGCCACGACTCTGGCTGCTAGATTTTCATAAACCGCATTCACCTCTCCACGCGGCGCATTTTCGATCCAGCGCGACACCCACAGCCCACGGACTTGGATGTCTCGGAAAATCAACAAGCCATTCGGGATCGTCAGCGGCTTGCGGCCCATCGCCCCGTAGGTGATGTGAACTCCGCTTTCCCGTAACAGTTTCATGAGGCGCAATGCACTTTCGCCACCGACGGCATTGAAGGCGAGCGCCGCATTCGCGCCACCCAGCACATCTCTAGCAGCGGCAAGACCGGTTTCGTCATCTGTGAAAACATGGTCCGCTCCGAGTCCACGAAGTTCCTCGATCAGCTCAGGCCGACGGACGAAGGAAATCGTGCGAATCCCGAGATCACGAGCCAGTTGGATCACGCAGCGACCGACTGCGGAGTTGCCCACGTTTTGCACAATCCACTCGCCCTCCTTGAGCGCCACGAAGCCGTGAAGCAGACGCCACGCGGTCGCAGGATTCACCTTGAGCATCGCGGCTTGTAACACATCGATATCCGGAGGCAGTTTAAACAGCGATGAACTTGGAGCCGTCGTGTGAGACGCCCAAGTGGATGCCCGGCGTAGGAAAATCACCTTGTCGCCCTCCTCGAAATCAACCGAATGGCTCATTTCCACCACCCCGCATCCTTCAATGCCCGGAGTGGCCGGCAGCGACGGCTTCACCCCGTAGGTGCCTTCGATGGTATTCAAATCCGCAGGATTGATCGGTGCCGCGAGGATGCGGACGAGCACATCGCCAGGATCGGGTGATTGAGAAATCAGAATATCATCTTCGAATTCTAGAATTTCGCTGGGGTTCCCGAATTCCCTGAAGACTAACTCTTTCCCAAGGCGCGTCGATTCGTCATCTTCCATGAGTGGAATTTGTCACATTGCCAAGCGATGCCAAGCAGGAAGAATGAACGCACTGTGGGGTGTTAGTTTTCAGCTAGCCAGGCATCCATGCCGCCGGTGACGTTCTTGACTCGGGTGAAGCCATGATCGAGCAGAAATTGCACCGCCTTTGCTGACCGACCGCCGGCCTTACAGTGGACGAGGATCTCCCGATCGCGCGGCAGGCTATCGAGCGCATCTGGTAGGGTTTTCAAAGGGATCAAGCGCGATTCTTCGATGTGGGCGACGGCGTATTCATCCGGCTCGCGGACGTCGATGAGTAGGCCTTGGAAATCGGACCTTAAAATGTTGCGGAGTTCGGTGGTGGTGATGGCTTCCATGTGTTCTGGGGTAAAATCGCAGCTGGCTGAGGCGGTGGTTTCCGCATTGGTGACGCTGTGGATGTCTGGCAGGTTTCCACACAAGCGGCATTGCGGATCGCGGTTGAGCTTGAGGGTCCGGAAGGCGCTTTGGAGAGCATCATAGCAAGTGAGTTTGCCGAGTGGAATCGTGCCGATGCCGAGAATTAGCTTGATCGTCTCCATCGCTTGCAAGGAGCCGATGATGCCCGGAAGCACTCCCAGCACGCCCGCTTCCTGACAGGATGGAACACTTCCCGGCGCTGGCATTTTCGGTAAAAGGCACCGATAGCATGGCCCGCCGAGGTGTGGCGCGAATACGCTGGTCTGTCCCTCGAAGCGGTGAATCGCACCATAGACGAGCGGCTTTTTTAACAGAAACGCGGTATCGTTTGTTAGGAAACGCGTGGGGAAATTGTCAGAGCCGTCCACCAAGACGTCGTAGTTGCTGGCGATTTCTAAAGCGTTCGCTGGCGAGAACCGCACGGGGTGCAACTCCACTTGCACGTGCGGATTGACCTCTCGCAAGCGGGCGGCGGCGCTCTCGAGTTTCGGTTTACCGATCCATGATTCGCCGTGGAGGATTTGGCGTTGGAGATTTGACGCATCTACCACATCCGCATCGACGAGGCCCATTCTTCCGACACCCGCCGCCGCCAGATAGAGCGCGGCGGGGGAACCCAGCGCACCGGTCCCGATGAGTAAGACAGAGGCATTTTTTAGGCGCAATTGCCCAGCCTCGCCCACGGTGGGAATCATCAAGTGGCGTGAGTAGCGGAGCCGTTCCGCTGATGAAAGTCCGTCAGACATTGCGGAGTCAGACTGTTGTGAAATTGTCATAGCTCCAAGGCCTAAAAAGAGTTAAAACTTACCGGATCGCATGATCCACAGCGGACGATCTTCAATCGTCACGGGGAATTTCTTGCCAGCGGGCACAGATTCTTTCACCCCTTGTGCCTCATTCCATCATGAACAAAGTCCTCATCATCGGAGCCGGCGGAGTCGGCAGCGTCGTCGCTCACAAATGCGCCATGGTCCCAGAAGTCTTCGGGGAAATCACCCTCGCCTCGCGGACCGTCTCTAAGTGCGAGGCCATCGCCGCAGAAGTCTTGCAGCGCACTGGCCGCATCATCGCAACCGCGAAGGTGGACGCCGACAATGCCGAAGAAACCGCCGCGCTCATTCGGAAAACCGGCGCCAAGCTCCTCATCAACGTCGCCCTGCCCTACCAAGACCTCAATTTAATGGACGCCTGCTTGCTGGCGGGTTGCGACTACATGGACACCGCGAACTACGAGCCGCTCGATGTCGCGAAATTTGAGTATTCCTGGCAGTGGGCGTATCAGGAAAAGTTCGAAAATGCCGGACTCACCGCGCTGCTCGGCTCCGGCTTCGACCCCGGTGTGACCAATGTTTACACCGCGTGGGCGCTGAAACACCATTTTGACGAGATCCACACACTCGACATCATCGACGTCAACGGAGGCAACCACGGCAAGGCCTTCGCCACCAATTTCAACCCGGAGATCAATATCCGCGAAGTCACCGCCGAGTGCCGCCATTTCGAAGACGGCGGATTTGTGGAAACCGCGCCCATGTCTATGCACCAGGCATTCACCTGCCCGGACGGCGTCGGAACCTACGAAATTTACCGCATGTATCACGAGGAGCTGGAGTCCTTGGTGAAGCACATCCCCACGATCAAGCGCGCGCAGTTTTGGATGTCATTTTCGCCCAATTACTTGAAACATCTCGAAGTGCTCCAGAACGTCGGAATGACCCGGATCGATCCGGTCATGTATCAAGGCATGGAAATCGTGCCGCTGCAGTTTCTCAAGGCGGTCCTGCCAAATCCAAGCGATCTCGGCGTGACGACCAAGGGCCGCACCTGCATCGGCAACGTCATCACCGGCCTCAAGGATGGGAAATCCAAGGCGATCTATATTTACAACATCTGTGACCACGAAACGTGCTTTGCAGAAGTCGGCTCTCAGGCCATTTCCTACACCACCGGCGTCCCAGCGATGATCGGCGCGAAGCAAGTCCTCGCTGGCGATTGGCGGAAATCCGGCGTTTGGAATATCGAGCAGCACGATCCAGATGCCTTCATGGCGGACCTCAATGTCCATGGCTTGCCATGGCAATTCATCGAGCTAACACAAGAGCAAGCCGCCGCATTTCAGGTAGTCTAATTCATTCGTGTTTACAAAGTAATTGATTTTTGTGGTGGCAAGGGCGAATTTCCCCTTGTCAGCTTCTACAGCTCATTTAACACTTTGGGAAACATTCGAATGTTTAGAGATCCACTGCCACCTGCGTCCGGAAGAGGACTTCACGTCCCCCAAGCACGGGGGCAACTCGCTCATCGTGAGTCATCTGGTTTTTCCACAATTTGAAATGCCAAGTAATGAGTTCCGCTATGATCGATACCGCAGAAGGGCTACTCAGCCATCTCGAAGCGAGCCGAAACGGTTTTGCCAATCCGGTGTGCGCGATTGATACCGAGGCAGACAGCCTCCACCGCTACCGGGAATCTCTTTGTCTCGTCCAGTTTGCAGACCGCAATCAATGCGTGCTGATCGACCCGCTTGCGATCGAAGATTTGTCGGCACTGGGCGAATACCTCTCCGAGGCAACCGTCTGGATGCACGGTGCAGACTACGACATGACGATGTTCAAGCGCCAGTTCGGAAATCTCCCCGCAGTCGTGTATGATACCCAGATCGGCGCGAGATTGCTCGGTGTCCGCCGTTTTGGTTTGGGAGACTTAGTGAGCCACTACTTCAACGTCGATCTGTCGAAATCCTCTCAAAAAGCGGATTGGGGAAAGCGTCCTCTGTCTCCCAAGATGATCGAGTATGCGCTGAACGACGTGCATTATCTTCTGGAAATGGGCGACATGATCGTCGCCGGACTGAAGGAAAAAGGCCGCTACGAATGGTTCGAGGAAAGCTGCCTCGCCGCCCGCCAGCGGGTTCTGGATCGCGACGATACCAAGGAGGAAACCTGGCGAGTCCAAGGTTCCGGCAAACTAGAACCTTACGGCCTCGCCTGCCTCCGGGCGCTCTGGCAGTGGCGAGATAGCGAAGCAAAATCGTGGGATCGCCCCTCATTCATGGTCGCCCCCAATCGCCAACTCCTCGAATGGAGTCTCGATTTAGACGCGAAAAAATCCATTTCCGTCCCCACTCACTATCGTCCGGACCGAGTCAAACGATTCCACAGCGCCCTCGCCACCGCCAATGGGCTTCCGGAATCCGAGTGGCCAGAGCGTCCCTGCGCCAAACGCCGCAAGCGGGATCGCGACTTCGAACGCAAGGTCGACGAGCTCATCCGCTGCCGCGAACAAGCCGCCGCGAAGCTAGACATCGAGGGTTCTTTGATTGCGCCTCGCGCCGTCTTGGAATCCATCGCCTCAGGGGATGCCAACCCAGTCGATGTCCTTCTCAAATGGCAATGCAGCTGTCTCGGAATTTAGCCATTTTCACCTGCCTCGCGGTCGATGAATTTATGCAGGACAGGGGAAGCCCAAAGATCGATCATAAGTGACTTAAAGAAAGTGATTTGTGGGCATCAAAAAGCAGTAAAAAAAAGCTGCGATTTTGTGAGAAGTTCCTTGTCTCCAAGGACAGGATTTTAGATCCTTTGGTCCCACCATGTCAGACCCTTCGAACGAGCCACAAAAAGCCGAAACCCAAGTTGCCGCAGCGCAGGTTTACGATGCCGCACAAATCGATAAGTTAGAAGGTCTCGACGCAGTCCGCAAGCGCCCCGGCATGTACATCGGCGACCCCGACGAACGAGGTCTCCACCACTGCGTGTTCGAAGTTCTCGACAACTCGATCGACGAGCATCTCGCCGGCTACTGCAGCCGCATCAAGGTCGCCATCCACGTCGATGGCTCCGTTTCCATTTCCGACAACGGCCGCGGCATCCCCGTGGACATGCACTTGAAATTCGGCATGCCCGCCGTCGAACTCGTGCTCACCAATCTCCACGCCGGCGGTAAATTCGGCCAAGGTGCCTACAAATACTCCGGCGGTCTCCACGGTGTCGGCGCGAAGTGCGTCAACGCCCTATCCGACTGGTTCAAGGCGGAAATCATGCGGAATGGTAAAGTCCATCTCATCGGCTTCGAGCGTGGGAAAACCACCATCCCACTTCACGTCATCGGCGAGGTCGATGCCGGGAGAACCGGCACCATGATCACCTTCTTCCCGGATGCCACGATCTTCGTCGATACCATCGAATTCAAATTCGACCGCCTCGCCACCCGCCTCCGCGAGCTCGCCTTCCTCAACCCCGGCCTCACCATCGA
>JANPAU010000206.1:0-1856 GCA_031430055.1 Akkermansiaceae bacterium
CAGTCTTCCTCTCCGCACTCTCCCCAGTCGCCGCATCCGTGCCGCTGAAGGGCAGCGAAAGCATCAGCGTGGTCGAGAGTGCCGAAGGCGTTTTTGGTGAAGTAGGTTTGACCCAAAGAGAAGCCGGGTTTGTTTTTGCTAGTGAAAGAGTGACTAAACTCGCTCATATTCGCGATTTAGGGATAAGGTTTGGTAGAGTGCCGGCAAGATTGACTGTCGAGAGGGGGGAGCCTACTCTTACTGACGAGGTGCGCTTTCCATGCTAGGGGTGCTCCTCTTTTTTTATGGTTGGTTGGTTCTTCATCGCGAGTTGTTAAAGGGCTGGTTAGTGGTTTTTTGGATGATCGACCTCTCATCCGTTATTAATACATTAACAAATATGTTAACGTTAGTCAAGTGTTTTCGCTGTATGCCGATTTGATCAAGGGCCAATTGAGTGATCTGTGGTAGGGAATAAGTCACTTGTAAAAAGTCGAGTGTCTTGACAATAGTTAACATTTTCGTTAATGTAGAATTGAAAGAAAGTCCTCCAGCAATTTCCATAACATTCAAAATGAAGAAAATACAACCTTCTGTGAAGGCTGGGGATACCACCGTTTCGGTTCCGGTGGAGTCGTTTGACTTTGGCGAGCTCGGGGATTGGCTAGTTCGTCAGCGTCACGCCCAGAATCTATCGCAACGGGAGCTAGCAGCACGTGTGGGAGTTCTACCCCAAGCATTGAGCCGAATGGAGCGAGAGCGCTACCGTGGTGTCAGTTTTGAGCGACTGTCCCGCATCATCGAAGCTCTGGGAATCTCCCTCCAGCTCATCGCGACAGTTGACTCCGTGGAAAACTGGAAAGAACAGGCTCAAGAGTAGGGGGATCCCCTTTATACAGTCAGTGGGAAAGGATAGTTGGACGCACTCATGCGCAACTTTGGAGACACTTATGATCCGGTACAAGAAAAAAAGTGGTCGCCTTGCAGGGCAGCCGGGGCTGATATTCAAACAAATGCCAAGTGTTCACAGTGCCGCTGATCCGTTTCAAATGCCACCCGGTGTTACGGTCAGCAAGCAAGTGCTCCAAGGCGGGTTGGCATATGTCTTCCGCGACAGGGCGATTGGTGAGCTGGGCAGAATCCTGGTGCAAGATCGTGGGCCTGGGCAGTGTCAGATATCCTGTGAGGTCGTCGGCGATCCAAACGATCCCATGACAGAGGTTCGCGCAGGCCTCTTCAAGCCGTTGGGCAAGCGGCTCTCTGATCTGCTGGAAATGCAGATTGGTTCGGTGCCAGATTCGGAGCACCTCGTACCTCCGCTTGCCAGTCCTCCAGGTTCTGGCGAGGGAATCGAAGGTAAGCTGATGCAGTGCGAGCGCTGCGGCGCTTCAGTCGCGATGTTAATCTTCGCACCAGGAGCGACGGAAATTGCCCGCTTTGAGGACTATGCCCGTCTGATGTATCCGGAGTACACGCGGCTAAACTTGCCGACTTGGATCATTGGCCCGGCTCTAGGCGGTGGCTCTCTGGAAGATCGGCCTGCGGATATCCTTCAGGTGTGGCCGGTGCGCGGTTCTATGGAACGCTTACGCCCCGATGAGTTCAACGCCCAGATGGATAAGCTAGCCAGTACTCACTGCGTTTGAGTGCCTAGTCAGTAATCGTTTCAGGAACGGTCATGGATACTCCCTGCTCACCTAACCGAGAGTTTCCAACCCGATTCTTTAAGCGACGTCCTGATGTGAGCCGCCCTACGATCATGCAGGTGCTGGAGGAGCTAGAGGGATCGATGGGCCGTGGCCGTGGGCATAATTTGGCGAACGGTTGGCGATTGCCACCTAGCGTTCCTTAAAAAACTTGGCGAATTGTTGGCGATT
>JANPAU010000207.1:0-2849 GCA_031430055.1 Akkermansiaceae bacterium
AAGCTTAGCGCTACGCTTGGTCTTGCGCAATCGGCTCTCTTGCGAACCGACGGGTTAGTCGCTCTGAGTTGCACCGGTGGCCAGATTTTGCTCGACCCGACGCGCTTCCTGCTCCCGCTCCAGGCCGGGGCACCCAATCCAGCCGTGCTCGGATTCCGTTCCGGCATCGGCTCGACCATCCGCGCATTCGTGAGCCGAGGGGATCTATTTGCGGTGAATAGTGGTGCCTCGTCGCTGCTTTCTGCTGAGAAGATCCTGATACCAGTCACCCTAACGAGTATTTTTGCCGAGGACATCAATGATCCCGCACCTACCCCGTTCAATCAACCCGTTGGCTTCGTCGCACCGCTGCCGGTGATTCGTAAATCCAGTGGCGGTTCACAGCCCGATGTTCCGTTGATCGAAATCACCGACCAGATCATTCCTCCGAAACCGATGAAAGTGCGGTTGACGGCGGTGTTTGATCCGCCAAATGTGCCCGTCTCTGCCGAATTTCCCGAGTGGAAACTCAACGGCGTCACGGTCGCGAAGGGACCGCGAGTGGAGATTTCCATTCCCGTATACAGCAACCCCGGAGGCGGCACGTTCCCGACTTTGGTGAACTTGCTCGACGCGCAAACTCACACCATCACCGCTGCGGGCAAGACGCTTACGGTGGCCGTATACCCCGGGATAAAAAGTGAGGACAAAGTGGATCTTACCAAAATCGTGGAGAAGTTAGGTACCGTTGTCGATACCGTAGAAGAAGCGGTCAAAGAAGGCGCAAGCGGCCTTGTCACGGGATCGTTTGATGTGACCTTTCCGAAGACCGTCACTTTCGCCTTGGCAAACCAGTGGAAGGAGTGTGACGACCCCACGAACGCCAATTTGCACAAGGTTTTTTGGACGTTTGATGCCGAGTCGGGCTTTGATCCGCTGTTTGGGGTCGCCGGACGTGTGAAGATCGGACCGAAAATCGCATTCGTGAAGGCGGTCATCTTCGTGGAGCTTTACGGACAGATCACCCTCAAAGGGAAACTATCTCGCGATCAATCCGCAAACCTCAGTGGCACCGCGGCACTGGGCGGTAAAATGGGCGTGAAGGCCGGCATCGAACTCGATCTGAAGTTATTTGAAGCGGTGATCGAAGCGGATGCCCCCGTCTCCGCCGCTGCCACGGTGACGGCAAGTGCGCAGAACATCACTTCGAGTTTCGCTGCCAATTTCGACGGTCTGATCGGCAAGGTGACCGTCAAAGTCGCTGGCGGAATCTTCGAGTTCTCCAACGAGGTTTCGATTATCCCCGGCTTCCCGATCATCCCACCCACCCAAGACACCTTGCTTCAATTCAAACCATGAACCCATCACCAATCCGCCACTCCCCGCAGTTCATCCGCGCCTTCCTCCGCTGCGCCGCCGCCCTGTTGCTATTCGCCGCTTCCACTGCTCAGGCGCAGCGAATATTCTATCATGGTGTCTCGCTCTTCGATCACACTGGAGTCACGCTCCACGTCAACGGCTTTCCCCTCCACGCGGTCGCCGCGACCCAGCAACCGCTGATTACTACGGACCTAACCGCCTATCTGGTGCAAGGCGCTAACAAGTTGACTTGGAGATTCACTGGCCAGCCACCCGATGATGCCGCATCCGGGATCTTCCGCTTCCGGCTGGAGAGGAAGACCGAAGGTGCTGATACGGTGCAGGAGCAATTCACGATCGAGCGGTTCATCAACCGCGACGGGAATGGCGCAGCACCGGATGTCGCCCTGTTTTTCACAGAGCGTTTGCTCGTGAAGCCTTTCGCAGGTTTCCAGCACGAGTTGCGCGCACAACTTGAGCCGGGTAAAGCCAGCCGGACTAGGATTGATCTAACTACTCAGGAAAGCAGCATCGCCCCACTGCTTGCCGAACCGAGCGAAGCCGATCTCAGCCTTGCGCTGGCGGATGTGCCGTTGCTCACGCTGCCTTGGCAAGGCATTCCGGTCGTCCTCACACCTGCCGACGTGACCGAGATCAAGGCAATCATCACCGCGCTGCGGAATGCGTTCGTCGCCCAGGATACGGTCGCATTGACCGCGCTGCAGACCCTGCGGATTCAGCGCATTGCGGCGGCACGCGCGCAGACTGAGGCTGCATTCCGCGCCGAAATCATCGACTCCTACACTCCGCTCTTTGGAACCCCGGCATTCATCTTCGATCCGGTAGATCCTGCGGTGCTTACGCTGGTTAGTCACCTTGGAGTGAACCTAGTGCAAGTCCTCGTTAATGGTCAGCCGCCCATCCGGGCCACCGGTCAAGCCAATGGGCAGAACGCCACGTTCAAAGTCCCCGTCTTCGTCTCAAAGATCGCAGGAACCTGGCAAATTGTTGATTGATTTTATGAATCTATCCCCTCATCAATGGTTGCTCAACGGCAAATGTCTGTTGGCTGGATTGCTCGCGGTGGCCTCAGTGCTTGGCGCTGCCGAGCCCCTCACCACCCTTGACTACAAAGTCTCCGGCCAAGTGATGCAGGTGACGCCTGCCGCGCTCTCGGTGCCCAAAGGGATTCCGGGGTCCATTGGTGTATCGATCCCGGGTGAGGTGCCGAGCGGGAGTTATGTCGAGGCCATCTTGCGCGGGCCGTCGTTTCCGGCGCGGCGCTTGGTGGGAGCTCCGAATGCGCCCTTGTTACTGCCGCCCTTGAATCTGGTGGGCGACTATTCGCTGGATGGGATCCGTTGGGTCGCCGCGTCGGGCGAAACGTTGTTAGAGGGAAGTCCATCGACCGTGCCGGTGCGGGTGTTTGACGAGGTGCTGGTGTCGCGGGTGACCTCGCGGCCGCTGTCGTTGAGTGAGATTAACGACCGAGGAATTGAGATTGATGATTT
>JANPAU010000208.1:0-6969 GCA_031430055.1 Akkermansiaceae bacterium
ATTTCCCAGCCGTGACGGATCAGCGCTCGGGCGTCGTTGAAGCGGTCTGGGGAATTAAGGACGACCGCGATGATGCGCCGCGGAGTGGCCCCTTTGGAGCCGTCCGGTTTGGGGCGAACGAGGGGTTCACGGTCCATGCAAACGGAGAGACATGGCCCGGCAGCATTCGTTGTGCCAGTCTTCACGCCGAGGATTCCCGGTTCGCCGACGAGTTCATTTGTGTTCTTCACCTTATAGCTGCGCTTGCCAGCGGGTCCGGTGACGCTGACTTGGCGTTCTTTCTGGCGGACGGTGAAATTAAAGGCATTCCGGCGCATCGCATAGATCGAGAGTCGCGCCACATCCGCAGCGGTGGAGTATGCCTTGGTGCCGGGGCGGTCGAGTCCGTGAGGATTGGCGAAGCGGGTGCTCTTCATGCCAAGTGCCTTGGCGAGCTGGTTCATTTCCGCCACGAAAATAGCAAGCGGATCGCCACTGCCACCGCGGCGGGTGAGAATTTCCCTGCCCACGTGATCCGCGATGGCGAGTGCGGCGAGATTATCGGACCCCAGCAGCGCGGAGTAGAGGGCATCCCGCAGGGTGAGCTGGTCGCCGGGTTGGAGGTTCATGGGATTCGGGCCACCGACGAGCGCGACGGACTGGGGCGCGGTGATGATGGTGGTGCCGAGGTCAGCCCCCGTAGCGGTGGCCCAATCCACGGTGACGGCACCGGTGGCAATCTTGGTGAGACTGGCGATGGGGCGCTTCTCGGTGGAGTTACTCGCGACGAGGATTTTCCCGGAATAGGCCTCCATGACCATCACGCTTTTAGTGGCTTGAGCGAAGGCTGACAGGGGCAGCATGAGGACAAACAGGGCCAAGTTTCGGAAAATCATTGAGGAATTCATAGCGGTCTCGGCGCGCAGACTATCCGCCGGAAATCGCAACTCAATCCCAAAGCAAACCTCCCATCTCATCCGTCATGACACCGATGCCGGCTTCCCCCATCAACCGCGAGTGGGCATGCGACGGTGGCGCTCCCGCTTACAAATCCAGCCGATACCCGACACCCCGGACGGTGACGAGATGCTGTGGGTCCGCAGGATCGATTTCCAACTTGGCGCGCAGGGCGGTGATGAAGTTATCGATCGTCCTCAAACTCGGATAGGCGTGATAGCCCCAGACGACATCGAGGAATTTCTCGCGGCTGACGGCCTCGCTAGGATTCGCGGCGAGCAGGCGGAGGATGCCGGCTTCCTTGTCAGATAAAGAATGCTCCTGCCCGGCGCGGGTCAGGACGCTGCGGCGGAAATCGATGGTGGCGCTGCCGATTTCCAACAGATCCGGCACCGCTTGCCCGCGCTCGTGGCGGCGGAGCAGGGCGCGGATGCGGGCAAGCAGTTCTTTCAAACTGAAAGGCTTGAGCAAATAGTCGTCAGCCCCACTGTCGAGGCCTTCCACCCGGTCGTCGATTTGGCCCTTGGCGGTGAGCATGAGCACGGGCATGTCGCGGCCGCGTTTGCGCAGCTCGCGGCAGACGGCGAATCCGTCGAGGCCGGGCATCATGACATCGAGCAGGATGAGATCGAAGGTCTCGGTGCAGGCGAGTTCGAGGCCCGCGATACCATCCGCAGCGGCGCGGACGCGATAGCCCTCGGCGGCGAGAGTTTCTACCAACGCGGTGCGCATGGGGGCTTCGTCTTCGATGATGAGGAGGCGCATGAAGGGGAGATTAAAGAGTTGGTCCTATAAGACCTATAGGCCTCGAAAGGAAGATGATTCACTACGGATTGGACGGAATATACGGATTTTAAGAGAGTTATCAAAATTTGTAGCCTCACCAAAAAGGTGAATGCCGATTTCGCTTTTTAGATTTCATATCTCTCTTCAAATCTGTGAAATCCGTAAAATCCGTAGTCAAAATTCTTTCCTCCATTTTCCCTCCGCCGGACCGATGAGGGTGAAGACGCTGCCATTTCCCGGTGCGCTTGCTAGAACAACTCTCCCGCTGTGCGCCTCGGCGATGGCTTTCACCAGGCTGAGGCCGATGCCGGTGCCTTGAGTCTCGCGGCGGAGTTCGCTACCGAGGCGGTGGAATTTCTCGAAGATTCGCGCATGCTCGGCGGGCGGGATGCCGGGGCCTTGGTCGGTGATTTGGATCTCCCAGTGAGCGTGGTTTTCTGAGAGGAGAATTTCCACGGGTGAGCCTACGGGGGAAAACTTGATGGCATTATCCAACAGATTGACCAGCGCTTGCTGGATCGCGCCGGGATCGACGCTGGCGATGAGGCTGGAAAGTGGCTTGGGAGAAACGAGCGTGATGGATTTCTCGGCGGCAAGCGGCTCCATCAGACTGAGGGTTTCGGTGACTACTGCAGCGAGGTCGTATTCCTCGAAATGCCAGCGCTTGCGGCCTTGCTCGATGCGGGCGAAGTCGAGCACGTTCTCGATCAGCGTGGTCAGCCGTGCGCCTTCGCGGGAAATCAGCCGGTGAAATTCACTCACCGTGTGAGCCTCGATTTTTCCGGCGTTGAGCGCGTCGGCCATCAAGCGGATCGAGGCAACAGGCGCGCGGAGTTCGTGGGAAACGCTGGCGACGAAATCGCTCTTCATTGCGTTCAAACGTCGCTCGCGTTCGACGGCGCGGTGGATGAAAAACAGAGCGCCGCCCGAGATGGCCACGGCGAAGGCGAGCAGCCCGAGCGTCCACCTTGCCTGTTGACGGGCAGCGGCCTCGAACAAGGCCGGACGGGAAGCGATGATTTCCAAACGGAGGCCTTCGCCGAAATTGATAGAAACGCCCTCCATGATTTCTCCCCTAGCGGATCCGCCAGCTAACAATGTTCCGCCATGTGACAGCCGGAGATCGGCCCAGGCAGGAAGGCGCTTGGCGGCGGAAGCGAGCGCTTGTTGCAATGCGGCAGGAGCGAGAAATCGGAGTTCTTTGCCATCAGAGGCCAGCCACCCATTTCCTGCCTGACCCGCGATCCATTGTCCGGTGGAGGCGACGTCCGGATGCTGGCGGAAAATCGCACGGGCCGCGTCTCCCCTCGCCCAGCGTGCTTGGGACGCTTTCTCATCCACTTGGGCGAAAACCAGCGGCGTGAGAACCGATGGCGCGTCCTTCATAGCGAGTTCAACTAGCAGCCGGGCATCTTCGGATTCCTGAGTCTGTTCGTAAACCCGGAATCCCGCCAACACCCGCCGAGGCAGCCCCGCGGGCGACAATCCGGCGGCAGGGTCGCCCCGCAGTTTCCTGAGCGCGTCCAGATCATTTCCATCCAGCACCGCGTCTCTCGCAGAAGCCACTCCCGGCAGCGGCGGATCCGGGAACAACGGAGCGGTCTCCACAGCGGCGGCGAGCTCACGGGAAATCGATTCCGCCGCGAAGACGGCCGCCACCTTCGCCTCTTCCCGCGCGGATGACCACGCGGCTTTCACCTGCGCCCGCGTCCCAAGCCATGCGAGCACACCGAGTAGCAGCAGCGGTAGAAATACCGCCAAGGTCAACCAGCGCAGGGATGATCCGGGCTGTTGGATCATCGGGCGTTGACGGGTGGTGACACAACTCGCTGCCTCGGCTGCCGTCCGCCCGAACCGCCGCGGTGTTCGTCACCGCTACGCAGGAACGGATCCGGTGAAGACCGCGGATCGATTTCACGAACGGCCACACCGTCCCGCCAGATCGAGCCGCCTTCGCGATTCGTGACCCACCCGCTACGCACACTGGGCACTCCCGACGCGGCTGGGACGGGCAGCAGGCCCACTTCGGTTTCAATGAAGCGCGGTGCTCTGTAGTCGATTTCGGTAAAAGTGACGTTCCCATCATCATCGGTTAGCTGGACCTTGCCGGACAGAACTTTACCAAAAAACCGTTCCTCTTCCGGAGTGAATCCCTTCCATGGCCCGGCTGACGCGCTCGTCTTTAACTGGATCTCGACAATATCACCGACTTGCAAAATCACATCCCCCTTTCGTGCATCTTCCGGGCTGATGTCGGAGGAGGCTTGGGAAATAGCTTTCGCCAGATCCACATCGATGACTTTCTCGCTACCGTCCTCCTGCAAGCGGCGGATCCGGATGCGGCCAAGGTCAGGATGGGGAAGGAGCGTGAAATTCGAAAACACCTCGACGGAGTTGATGAGATCGGAGAGGTCGAGTGTGGTGCGGCCCGCCCACTCTTTCCAACTATTCCGACTAGGCACCTGCAGGTCCGTGATCGCTTGGACAAGCGTCGGCAACGATCCCGGGAGTAGCACACCATTCGACAAGCTGCCAAAGTCACGGCGGAACGGGAATCCTGGCACGGTCAATGCCACGGTAGAGCGGCGGAGCTTGGCCAGTGCTTCACGGGTTACATCCGGGACTACCAGTTTCAGCTGGTCACCTGCCTGAAGCTCGAACTTGTTGGCTTCCTGAGAGCCATAGGCAAGTCTGACCTCGGGCCAGCCTTTCCTCGTTGCGAGGATGGTTGACCGGTGGGTTTCCCCTTGGGCTGGCTGCGGCCAGAGCCATTCCACCAGTGTCTGCGCGTCGCAGAGCGGCACCTCATCCAGCGTCGGGTCGAAAATCACGCGATCGCCGCGAACCTTGATCTCACAGGATTTACCTCCGATGTCGGCGGTGACGGAGAAGGAAATACGCTTGCGCAGAGACCAATACATTTCTGGCGTGAATCCATTCTCATAGTTGACTTTACGTCCGCGATTCACGAGTTCGAATTCCACCAAGTCTCCCCACTGGAGCTGGGGAAACGGCGCACTGCCGTGGAAGTCGAATTCTATAACAGAAACCTTACCATCCGCTCCATTTCGGCGGATCGACCATTTGTAATTTCCTGTTTCAGACGTCGGCCGGACGAACCTGATTCTCGATTGGTTAGCCCAAAGCCAACTGGCCAGATCGGGTACCTCGCCGCCTTCTTGCCTGGTCGCCAGCTTTATCGGGTTGATTCCTCCGTCAGCGTCCGCTGCCAGCGTGATATCGGAACCACCGATGAGATTGGCAATGATGAACTGCTCGGTCAGATAGCGCTGGATCTTGGGTCTCACATCGTTGAAACCGCCTTTTAGCCAGCTTCCTTCCGGAGGTCTCGCACCTGCGGCCAAGAGTAACTTCAAACACTCAATGGTCTTCTCCTCGGCGCCCTCATTGAAATTCCCATTCCTTGCGGCTTCCCAGAGGATCGTCTTGCCGATGTCTTGGAAATTCAAATCCGCGCCGCCATCGAGCAGTATCTTCACCCTGTAAAAATTGCCCTCTCGGGCAGCTTCCAAGAGCAGCGGGTCCTGCTTCCCGATCACATTGGGATTTGCCCCATACTTCAACAGCAGCGGGAGGACTTTTGGATTTTTCCCAGCAAGCACCGCTTTGAGTAACTCCCCCGAGTCCATACGAAACCCCGCTTCGCCGAGAAGCTTCACCAATTCCAGAATATCTGTTTTTGAAGTTGTGATCTGGTAGGCAAGCATTTCGCCAACTCGTGAATCCTTGCGATCCAACTTCGCGCCGTGCTTGAGGAGAAGCTTTGTTTTCTCCAATGCAAAAGTGTCTGAGCCGATCGCGCTCTCGATTGGGGTAACGTGCGAACCGTGGCGTTCGACATCGTCTTCAGACTCAATGTTACCAAGTGAAACCCGGTTCAAGTCGGCACCGCCATCGATCAGTTTTCCCATCATTTCCAAGGTTCCGGGAGTCCTGCCGCGAGTGGCGGCGTTGTGCAGCGGCGTACGGCCCCAGAACAGGTCGGGAATATTCGGATTGGCTTGCCTCTCCAGCAGCCCTGCGGCGGATTCGAACGCTCCCAGAGCAACCATTTTACCGAGGGCGGTCCCAGAAGAGTCAAATCGCGGTTCCGGAGGATCTACGATTTCGTCGATGTTTACACCGTTTTTCAAAAGGATATCCACAGCTGCCCAATTGACGGGTGCGGCGATCAATGCTTCGGAGAGCACCGTAGAATCGGGACCGAGGCGTCCCGGCTTAAGCCCGGCTTTGAGCATGAAATCAAGTGTCGTGTGGCGCCTGAAACCGATGGCTTTCATGATCGCCTCCGTGGCGACCCTTTCCGGAACCGGCCCGCCGCCGGCCAGCAGAAGCTTAACGATTTCAAGATTTCCCGTTTCAGCGGCATACTGGAGTGCTTTGCCCTCGTATCGAGGACTGCCTGCGGCGAGTAGGAATTTTACCACCTCCACGTTGCCGCGGTAAACCGCATCATCCAACGTCTTAGGATAGAGCAAGACATCGGGCGATGACTTAGCGGCGGCCTGCAGTTCAGAAAGTTGTTTAGACTCTTCGTCGACTTGCACGGGAGCGGATTCGGCAGGTTTTCCGCCGAGAGCCGCGAGGTTTTCTCGGGCGAGCTTGGTTTCCGTCGCCGCCCCGGGAAACTCGGCGAGCAGGCGTTGATAGAGTTGGATCGCATCGTCCTTGCGGTCCTGCTTGCGGCGGACTTCTGCAAGGCGGAAAAGCGCGGAGGCGGCGAAGGCGCGTTGCTCGGCGTGGCGGGCGAGAACTTGCTCGTAACTTTTTGCGGCAGCTTCGGCATCGCGGGTGACTTCCTCGGCGTAGAGGCCGTCGCGGAGGAGATCGCGGAGCGGCAGCTCTTCGGCGCGGGCGGTGGCGGTGGCGAGGATCACGCAGGCGGCGACGAGACGGTAAGGGTTGAGGTGCATGGATGGGAGTGAAGCCGGTTTCCTGAGAGGAATTGTCATGGAATGGTCATGAGATCGAGGTAATTTCCTTTCCAAAGGTAGGGCGCTCTCGCCAAAATCGCAGCCACCACTCAGGATGGACGACTTATGAGCCGCCCGCCCCAAACCTTCTCTCCACCCAATCTCTTTGAACTCGGCATCGGCACCGTAGTCATCATCCGCTATAAATCCGGCGGACGCGTGGAAGCGGGCGTCTTCCTGCTGGACGTTTTTTGCCTCGGAGTAAAAAAGGCATTTTTCAATCAGTGTCATGAAGACGAATTACCTGAATTCT
>JANPAU010000209.1:0-24478 GCA_031430055.1 Akkermansiaceae bacterium
AGCAATTCGGGATCAAAGACTCCCTGCGCCTCGGAAAAGCTGCCTAAACTCACGGGTCTGGTGCAAATATCCTCCTGCACTCGCTTGAGGTGACTTGCCGCACAAAGCCCACGCATGCTGTCAACTACGGGGTTGAAGAGCCCGAAGAGCATGAGGCTGAAATAGTCCTTCTCGAGTAAAAGGCGCTTGGGACCACCAGGCCGTTTATCGCACGGTGAAGCGGCGGCCTGCGCTTTGGCGAGTCGGCAGCAGAAATCATCCAGCAGTTTCCAACTTAAATGGGGTCATTGCTCACCGATTTACATAAGGTCCGCTCGTTTCAGTAGGTGATTGAAAACTTCCCACCCTTCATGTTACGGAGGCGTTTCTGATTCATCCTCTGGATTCATAAAATCTTGGGAAGGTCGCCTGATCGCGAGAACCCGCACCTCATGATCTTTGATTTGGTAGAGGATCCGGAATGCAGAGCGGTTCTTTCCTGAGAGAAGGCAGTGGATCTCCACCTGGAACACCGCGGATTCCCTTGCGAGGGCGTGAGGTTCCGGTGAAACTTCAAGAGTTTTGACCGCCTTGATGATTCGGGCACGGCATGCTTCCGCCCCTTGGGGAGAGCGTTCCCTAATCCATTGGAAATGTTCCCGAAAGTTTCTGTCTGCCGGATACGTGCTGTGTGCTCGCTCGCGTTACGGACAAAATCCGAGATCGGGAAAATTTCGTTCATTTTCAGGTCAAGTGGCATAATGAGAAGGTATCCAAACTAATGAAGCATGATTAAATCAGATTTAAAGATGCTTCCTAAAAAGTAGGCTAAGTCAGGTTGCTACAGCAATCCGTTTTCCCTCGCACGCACCGACCGCAGCTCCGGCGGCGAGGCCGGAGCTGAATCCGAAGAAGTGACCCAGCACGTCGGTGTGTGGATCGTGACCACCGCCGAGCCAGCCTAGCAGAATGATCCCTGCGAAGACGGGTGCCATGATTCTCAACCATGGCAAGCGTGCGCGTTCCCGCAGGGTTTCCGCGATTCCGACGCCGGATAAAATCCCTAACGCCGCGAAGACGGCAGTCGAGGCTCCGATCGAATTGAATGCCTGCGGATAGGTGAGCGCAGAGGTGATGATATTTCCAAAAACTCCGGATGCAAGGATCAGCGTCCAGCCGAGAATTGGACCTATCATCCTCGCTACCAACGCCGCGAAAATCACCCCGCCGACGAGATTTCCCACGAGGTGCCCGAGATCGGCATGTAGAAAGAGCGCGGTGAATGGACGCCACCACTCGCCACGACCAATGAGAGCAAGGCTCGATGAGGCACCGCGATCTACCAGTGTCGAGTCCTGTCCTTGCCAGTAAAAAACGGCCATCAAGGTGATGACCCACACGCCGCAAAATCCCCAACCAGGGGAGTGCCGTGACCACTCGCTCGTCGCGGGAACCGGGCTGAGTGGCGTGCTCATTTCCTGGCCGTAAGCATCCAGTTCTGCGGAAATCAGCACTACTGGATGTGGCTCGGATTCTAGAATATATTCACCGGCAGTCTCGGCTTCGGTGACGCGGCAGGCTTCGCCCATTGCGAGGATCACCAACCCATAATCATAGGCTTGCTGCAAGGAGGAATAGCGTCCGACTTGTACCCAATTTTCGCTTTCAGGCGCGAGTGCGTCATCCGTCTCGATCTGCGGTTTGAAGTCGTTCATGCGAGTCAAGGCATCGGGCTGTCCTTGACGAATGTCTTGGTCGCCAGCATACGAATCGGGAGCTTCGTGGTGGTGGACTCTGCGCCTTTGATGTAAGTGGAAGTGATGGTCCCCTTAAGCTCGAGCGCTTCGTCGAGCATGGTATCGAGGTTAACTAGGACTTCACCGCTGAGATTCACCGCTGCGTCGGACTCGCTGCCATCAGGGCGTAAGTCTACTCCAGTACTGCGAATGGAAACTTCGATGACAGCGATTCTGTGCTTTGCCGTGTTGCGAACTTGGCGGAGTCTCATGGTGCCGATAGTTTGCGCCTTGGACATGTCGCGCTCGATGACCATTCGGATCCATGCGGGGTCGAACTCCCAGGAATCACCAACTTTGATGACGCGGTTCGGATACCAATCCCGTTTCAGATAGACTTTGAGTTCCTCGATTTCAGATTGCACGCGGGCGAGGGGCAGCGAGCCGTCGAGTTCAAAGTTCCACACGCCGGTTGGAGATTTCGACATAGCAAACATTTTACCTACGAGAGGGCTCTGATCGGTGATTTTCTCCTCTTTGCCATTGATCACCGTGCGGGTGGTGGTGGTGAGTTTGGGAACTCTAACCATACCAAGGCGCGTGCCATCAGCCGCAGGGGCGCGGAAGGTCCAGACGAGTTCACGCTCTCGGGTGATTTCCAGGGTGCCCGTCGTAAGTTTACCGAGACCACTGCTTTGGAAGGTGCCGCCTTTCGTCTCGGAAAAAGTGACGAGTCGGATGCTCTCACCGGGTTGGCCACGAACTGGGCCGATGGTGATTTCACCCGGGGCAGGGGAGTGCAGGGCGATGAGAGTGGCTACGGAGAGGATGGATCTGCGAAAACTCATGGTTGCAAAGGATTTCTCGTGAGGCTAGCGGGGTCAATTGGAAAGTATAGAACTTCACCGAGGGCGAATGCGTCCGAAGTGGCATTTAGCCGGGCGCTGACGAGTCAGGTGTTAGAAAAACTGCCCGCAGCGGATGTGTCTCCTTGGTAGTGGAGATCGATCGATTTTACAGTCCAGCCTTTCGCGATGAATCTGATTTTTCAAGAAAAGAGCAATTAGAGGACGAGTGAAACGTGCAGGCTGGGATAATACCTACCTCGAGAAAATCCTCAGAAATTAAAATGCGTAAGCCCTGCTCATTTTGTCGAATTCGGGAATTGTCTTTGTAACAAGGCCTTATCCTCCATATCGCAAACTTAGGCTGATTTTCCGTCGGCCTTGGGTTTGCGGAACTTGGGAATTTCCGGGGGCTTTTCTGGGATGATTTTTTCGATGGATTCGAGAGGAAGCCAGCCGCGGGTTTTGGTGGCGAAGGCGACGTAGGCCCAGCGCCCGGACTCAGTGATGATTTCGCAAAGTGAGCCTGGAGGAGCGTCGATCACCTCGGGTGCGGTGCGGGCGGCATCGGTGTGGAGCGCGACTTTTTCCGCGATGATGACGGCTTGTTTGACGATTGGTGCGAACTCGGCGTCATTTGGGAAATAGCGCCAGCCGAGGATTCCGACGGAGATTAGTAAGGGGCCTAACACTAACGCGCCGACGGCTGCGACACGCAGTTTCGCGCCGACACGGGTGGCGGGAAACACCAAGATCGCGAGGCCACACAGCCAGAGGCCACTCCAGAATACGGCCTGCCAGGTGGCGAGGGGGAATTTCGCTAGAGCGTATTGATACTCGGGTCTTTGGACGACGATGGCGCCGTATTTACGCTCAATGAAACGGAGGTTCTGGCGGGCTTCCTGATGATTCGAATTGCGGGCGAGGGCGCGCCGATAGTAAAGAGCAGCTTGACCGGGAGAGCCTGAGCGGTAAGAGGCGTTACCGATGTTATAGAGGGTATCAGCCGAGAGTTGATCATACCCCCCTGAGCTGAACCAGAGCTTGAGGGCGTCCTCATATTTCGCGGCATCATAGGCTTCTTGTGCTTGGGTGGCGATGTCTGCGGCGCGGGCGGGAGTGCCAAGGCCGAGGGTGGCGATCAGGAGGCAACCCAGTGCTGCCTTGCGGAGAAGTCTGAGGATGTCGCCCCTGCGTTTTTGATCGAGAGCGATTTTTGGCTTCTCGGCGCGGAAACAAACGGCATCTCGCTCGGTGAGGATGGCTTGAATCTCTGGTGGTGCATTGCCGCCTTGCCAGCGTTCGATGAAACTGCCGGCTGCTTTTAAAAATTCGGTTTCGTCGGAGGTTTTTGATTTTTCAATCTCATTGAGCTCGCGAGTCCATGTCTCGCGGCGGGGATCTCGAGTGAGTCGTGGCGCATAGCGCATCCAGATCGCCTTGGCGAGCAGGGCGAGCGCGAGCAAACCGCCGATGGCATGGCCGAACCAAGAGGGCAGGGACGGGATCACGGGAACCGTTAGCTGGGCTGGACGAATGGTTGCGAGGATGTCGGTCATGCGCTCGAAGGGGACCGAGAGCGATTGTGAGGGAGATCCGCTGGTCGTTCCTGCGGTGGTGTTAGGAGTCATTTGAAGGGCAATCGGTTCGGTGGTGAGTGTCTTGTAGGTTTCGTCTTTCGGGTCGAAGTAGACCAAGCGGTAAGGGGGGATTGCCGATTTCATCTCCAAGGGGCGGATGGATTGGCGGGAAATGACGCTGCCAGAGAGTTGGCGGCGCTCGTCATCTCTTTGCTCGGTGGTGGTGCCATAGACTTTCCAGCCAGTCGGATCTTCCAAACTGGGTGGGCGCATGGTGTCGAGATTTCCACTGCCGCTGACGATAAGATCCACCGAGATCGGGTCGCCTTCTTGAATCTCTGTCACCGCAGTGCTGGCGCTGAGTCTGAAGTTACCCACTGCGTTTTCAAATCCTTCTGGCGCACCGGGAGGGAGAGGAATGGATTCTATTTCTAACTTTGGGACTTGCAGATAGATCTCCGCATTTACGATGCGGGGGAATGGGTCCAGGACTTGTTCTTGTGTGGTCAGACGAATCTTCGCGGGACCAATGCCAATCTTTCCGACACGGGTCGGGGTGATCGTGCTGGGGTAGGCGACGGAGACATAGCGCTTGCCTAACAAATTGATACGGCTCCGCATCGGCGAGGGTTGGAAGCGCCAGGCTGCGACGCCGTCGCGCTCGAAGTCGGGGATGCCCCAGTCTTCGACCAAAACTTCTTCGGGCACGAAGATTTTTATTTCTGTGGGAGTGGTTTCGTTTTCAAATGGTCGCGAGTTCATCGTGCGGAATGAACTCGCATAACGAATCATTTTATCCCCCGACTGGACCTCGGACCATTGGAGGTCATCCGGATCAAAAATTTGGAAATCAAGCGGCTCGGACTGGGTCTTCAAGCCATCCACCATCACGGTGATCGGGGGGATGGTGAACTTTCCGACCTCATAGCCTGAGATGATATAACCGTATGCATATTCGAGGATTCTTCCGGGCAGGATGTTGGCCTTGGGACCTCTGCCAGAGAACTGGATCGCGACGTTTTTAACGTCGGGGACTTCAGGAGTTCCGACGTTTCTTGCGCCCACGACAACGATTTCCAACAAGGCTTGTTCTCCTCGTGCAAGGAATGTGGAGGAGAGGCGGCTTGAGGTCTGCGCGTAGCTGGCAGCGCTCAGGAACATCGCGCTCATGAGTGTTAGAAATGTTTTGATCATTGTCTTCATGATGTTACCAGTCTTTGTCTGCATCGCGGAATTCGCGGCGTCCCGGCGAGAGGGGGCCTTTTTCGAGGTCTGCGTTTTCTTTTAAAATTCGCTTGGCACGTTCTTGCGGGGACTCATTGGGATTTTCGCCCTCCTTGTCGCCGTCTTTCTTGTCCTTGTCTTTACCCTTTTTCCCATCCTTGTCTTTGTCACCCTCGTCGCCGGAGCCGTCCTTGGGTTCCTCTTCGCCGTCACCCTTTTCGCCGGGTTTCTTTGGACCTTTGTCGCCCTTTTCACCTTCTTTCGGCTCGCCTTCGCCGTCTCCCTCGCCTTCCTGTGGCGGGCCTTGTCCGGCTTCTGCCATTGCCTGCTCGGCGTCTTTTTTCTCCTGGTCGAGCAATTCTTCGAGACGCTTGAGATAGGTGATGGTGAGATTGCGGTTTTTGTTGGCGACCTTGTCGGATGGTGAGCGCATGGCGGCGGAATCATAATGCCTAACAGCGTCTGCCCAGTTGGTGATCAGGGACTCGATTTTGACATAGTCAATCGCGTCTCCTTCCTCGGGGGTGTCGGCCTCACTCAATTTTGCAAGAGCTTCCTTGACGATGGTGTCGAAGCGGTCGAGATCGGGAACGGACTCAGGATCGGTGGGGTAAGATTCACCGGAGAGGCCTTTCCAGCCGAGTTGAAAAAGCGAATTTCCCATGCCGAGGTGGCCGCTTGCCTGCACTTGAGGGTCGCTGGATAATAAGGACTGGCTGTAAGCGGCGCGGGCGTTGCGGAAATCTTCCGCTCGGTAGGCGGCAGTGGCTTCGCCGAGTCGGTAGCGGGCTTGGGTTTCAGTGGACTTGGTTTTTTCGGCTAGTTTGTGGTAAGCGTCACGCGCTTCTTCGTATTTTTGCCCAGTGAGGGCTTCCTTGGCGTTAGATGCATCGCTTGCCCTTGCGTCTCCGATGAGGAAAAACCCGGCAGTAGTGAGAGTGACGGCTTGGATGCGTTTCCAGCGAGTTCCCGAGGTGATCGAGACGATGAGGAAGAGGATGGCAGGAAACATCAACCATTGATAGAATTCGATGGAGATCCGGCGCTCACGGCCTTCCATTTGAAAGGAGTCTAACCCTTGCACCACGGATTTCACCAAAGCTGGGATATTTTGACCTGAACCAGCGACGGTGAAGCGGCCTTTCGTTTCTTCCGCGAGCCTGCGCATGACGTTGGTCTGAAGGCGGCTGATGACGGGGCGTCCGGAAGAATCGAGCATTTTTTTAGTCGGGGAATCTGGGTTGGGCACGTAGCCGCCGTCTTCGGTGCCGATGCCGACTGCGATGATGTAGATGCCGGCTTGCTCGGCCTCTGCGATGACAGCATCCAGATCTCCCTCGTGTTTTTCACCGTCGCTGAGGATGACGAGTGCGTTATTTTTCTGGCCAGTCTTCTTGAGTGTCTCCATGGCAAGTCGGACGGCAGCGGCAAGGTCTGAGCCGCCGAGTGGTGCCCAAGTTTCGTCGATCTGATCGACGATTTCTCGCACTGCGCTGTGATCGATGGTGAGTGGGGCATAAACATACGGCGTGCCTGCGAATCCGATGAAACCGATGCGTTCGTTAGGCATGGCTTCAAGGAGTTCGTAAATGACGACTTTTGCCTGAGTAAGGCGGTCGGGTTTGACATCGTCCACTCGCATGCTTTTGGAAATGTCGAGCGCGATCATGACGTTCCGACCTAGGGTCTTTTCGGTTTTGACGCCCGCGTCGCCGCGTGGACGAGCGATGGCGGTAATCATCGCGGCGCAGGCGGTGATGAGGAAAAATAGCGAGAGCCAGCGGGGGAGGGAGCTACTGCGCTTGAGCAGCGATCCGCGCAGACGCGGGGCGACGAAGGACACCCATTGCTGTCGCCTCATTCGTGAAGTCAGCACGGCCCCTACTGCCAGAAGCGGAAGTAGAATGAGTAATGCGAGCCAGCCGGGTTGGGCGAAATTCATCCGATCAAGAAGCAGGTGGAGGGTTGAGCGCCATGTAGAGTGCTGAGCTGAGTGCGGCGAAGAGGGCGATTCCTATGAACCAAGGAAACAACTCGGTATCATCGATTACAGTCAGGCTTTTTGCATCCGTTTTTTCGAGATTGTCGATGGTGGTGAAGGTCTTTTTGAGGGCGGCGAGGTCTTGCGCCCAGTAGTGCTCGGCACCGGTCATGGTGGCGATTTTTTGAAGAGTGGGTAAATCAAATTCCTGATAGGGGAAACGCATGATCGATGCATCCACCCGCCCTTCCTTGGTGCCGATGGCTACGGTGTAAATCTTGATGCCAAGTGTCTTCGCATGTTCGGCGGCCTCGAGGGGTGAGATTTTTCCAGAATTGCTGGCACCGTCGGTGATGAGCACGATGATTTTGCTTTTCGCATCGCGTGCCTCCAAGCGGACCGAAGCGGCCGCAAGTGCGGAGCCGATGGCGGTGCCTTGCTCTTTGATGGTGCCCATATCGTAGCGGTCATTCAGGCGGAGTTCGTTGAGAGATCTTCGCAGCCATTGGTGATCGAGGGTGATGGGACTGGCATCGCGGGGTCTGCCGGCGAAGGCGACCAACCCCATGCGGTCCTCTGGTCGGCGGCTGATGAAGTCATCGACCACTTTCTTCGCGACTTCGATTCGCCTAACCGGGACTCCTTGATCGATGAAATCGTCGATGTCCATCGAGAGTGAGACGTCGAAGGCGATCATGATGTCGATGCCGCTGGCGGAGCGGCTTTGGTATTCATTCCGCCAGACTGGGCGGGCCATGGCGAGGATGGCGCAAAACAGGGCTAGAAATGCGAGGGGTAGTCCGACGCTCCAAGCGACTTGGCGGACGCGCCTTCCCAAGCTCACCAGCACCGAGAGGTTAGGGAAAATCACTGCCGCCTCAGAGCCCTTACCACGGCGGAGGGCGAGCAGGAGAAGCGCGGGCAGCAGCAGCAAGAGCCAGCCGGGCTGGGCAAAGCGGAAATGTTCGATGAAGTTGCTCATGCTTGGAAACCGTGGTGGAGGGTTTCTAGCAGGGCGCGGGATTCGGCAATGACCTCAGTCGCTGGGACGTCTGGAAGTTCTGCCGCGTATTTCAGCGAGGCAAGCCGCGTGAATCCTTGGGCTGTCGTTTGGCGCGCGTCTTTAGAAAATGCCTTGAACGCTTCATGCCGGGAAATGGTTTCTTCGTGTGTCTCGAATAGCGCGGGGTCGCTTGCTGCGACGGATAGAAATTGACGTAAGATCAATGATGACTGGATGGCTGTTTCCCGAGCTTGCCCGCTTTGAATTCCCGCGAGGGCGAGGGCGGCTTCGGTATAAGCGGCTTGGCGGATGGCGAGTGGATCGAGAGTAGCTTGGCGTTTTTTTCTAAACAGGAAAAATCCTAACACCACGAGAGTAAGGATGACTGCCACAGCGATCATCCAGAGTTCCACCGATGAGTCGGGGACCAATGCCTCGGGTGAGAGTGGTTCTAGCAATTCAAAGTTTCCGAATTTTTCGTTCATCACATTTCTATCCGGAACGTCTGCGACTGCGTTTTTTCAAAAGTTGGTGAAGTGCGGCGAGTGTGTCGCCGTTGGTGAGCAAGTCGGTGGTGTCCACGCCGTGTTTCTTGAAGATCGCCGCCACGCCTTCTTGTTGTCTCTTCATGAGTTTGGCGTAGCCCATTCGGAGATTGGGGTTGCTGGTATTGACGAGGGTTTCGAAGCCGGTTTCAGGATCCAGCATCACCACTTTTCCGCCCTTGGGCAATTTCGCTTCGAGCGGGTCGAGCACTCGGAGGGCGATGGTTTCGTGCTTTTTTGCGAGCTTGCCGATCGGTTTTTCCAGAGGGTCCGAGTAGAAATCCGAGATGAGAAAAACCACGGATTTTCGCCTCAGCGTGCGGACCAGGAAATCGCAGGCTTCGGCGACGGATGTCCCCGGCTGCGTGGGCTTGGCGACGAGGATTTCCCGGATCATTCGCAGCAGGTGGCGGCTGCCTTTTTCCGGTGGGATGAATAGGATCGGCTCATGGGCGAAGACTAACAATCCGACTTTGTCGCCATTGTGCAAGGCGCTGAAGCCAAGCACTGCGGCGGTTTCTGCGGCGATCTCGCGTTTGCTGAGTGAGACGCTGCCATAGTCGGCAGAGCCGGAGACATCGACGGCGATGACCACCGAAAGCTCGCGCTCTTCGCGGAATTTCCGGACGAATGGCGTGTTCATCCGGGCCGTGACGTTCCAGTCGATGAAACGGACTTCGTCGCCGTGTTGGAATTCGCGGAAATCGTCGAAATCCAATCCCTGCCCGCGGAACGAAGACAAGTATTCGCCTGAAAACGACTCGCGCACCAAGCGTCGGGCCTTGAGCTCCAGCTTGCGCACGCGGCCCATCATTTCCTCGATTTGTGCGTCAGTGAGCATCCTGGAAATTTAAAATCCTCAAGGTACCGCGACTTTGTTCATGATCCGCTCGATCACGGAGTCGGTGGTCATTTCCTCGGCCTCGGCCTCGTAGGTGAGTAGAATTCGGTGGCGGAGGACATCGAGTGCCATGTCTTTCACGTCCTGAGGTGTGACAAAAGCGCGGCCTTGCATGAAGGCCCGTGCCCGTGCCGTGAGTGCGAGATTGATGGTGCCTCGGGGCGAGGCTCCGGAGCGGACGAGGTTTTTCAAAGGTGCATCAACCAGACCTGGGAAACGGGTGGTGTGGATGATTTGCACGATGTATTTGCGAATCGCGGGGTCGATGTAGACTTGGTTCACCAATTCACGCGAGGCGGCCACTTGTTCGGGAGTGGCCACCGTTTTCGTTTGGTAGGGCGGGGTGGAAGTCGCCATTTTATCGAGAATTTCCAATTCTTCTTCTTTCGATGGATAGCCGACGGTCACTTTTAGCAAGAATCGGTCGAGTTGGGCTTCGGGGAGTTGATAGGTACCTTCTTGGTCGATTGGGTTTTGAGTCGCCAGCACGAGAAACGGCTTGGGAAGGGGATAAGAACGATCTCCGAGTGTCACTTGCCGCTCTTGCATGGCTTCGAGCAGCGCGGATTGGACCTTGGCTGGCGCGCGGTTGATCTCGTCGGCGAGGATCAGGTTGTTGAAAATTGGGCCCAGTTTTGGTTCGAACTTCGTTTCCTGTGGATGATAGACCATCGTGCCAACTAGGTCGGCGGGTAGCAGATCCGGGGTGAACTGGAAACGAGCGAAGGAAGCGTGCAAGGAGCCGGAAAGTGCCTTCACCGCGAGGGTTTTCGCCAGTCCGGGGACTCCTTCCAAGAGGATGTGACCATTGCAGAGCAGTCCGATGAGCAGTCGATCTACCAGTCTTTCTTGGCCGACGAGGACCTGTGCCATCTCATTCTTCACCGACTGGATCCAGCCACTTGTTTCCGCGATCTGATCTTGCAAAGTTTCTGTTGTCATCGAGTTGATGGCGAACTTTGTCACGCCAGCGGATCTGTGCAACCGACAAAGCTTGAAAAGCGCCGAAGGCGAATGAATTTGAGGCAGATCACCTTGGATTTTGAAAATTTGATTGTGCGCAGGAGTTCTTGAAATTGTAAAAGTTCCAATCAGATCAATTGCTTTCAGCTATTATTTAAAAATACTGGAATTCAATTGACGGTGATTATCAATTATTTTAAATAATTTTCATTGCGACAGCCAGCGCAATGTCCCAGTCCCATGAAGAAGCGTTTATCGCTCATCATTTTTTTGATCCTCTGCCTTTTGAGCACGCCCGATGTAGTCACTGCGGTGTCTTTCGTTGTGAACGACTCATCTCATGCGGATGATCGGTTCGAGCCGCCGGGTGAGGTGGTTGACGACACAGGCTTGCCGAAGATCCCGGCGGTGCCTGAGCCTTCGTCGTTTCTCATGGTGGTAGGATCGATTGGGTGCCTGTTGCTGCTTCGGAAGCGGAACTAGGTCTGCTTGGACTCTCGAGGCTAAAGTGCGCTTGGCGGGATTCGACCTTTGACCTTGGAGGAGGAAACGGCAGACTCACGGCTTATTGGAATCGATTTGAAATGAGTCCCACCTCCCGATTGCTTGTTTGGTCCATGGGCTGGCTGCTCTTTGCAGTTTTGGCGGTTGCCGTCCCAGCATTTCTTCAACCTTGGGGGTGGCTCGGAGTCGTCATTGGACTGGTGGTAGTCGGTGATGCGATTTTTGCCAGATTCTGCAGTCCGCTCGGCGTGCGCCGACGTTTGCCGGATCGTTTTGCCTTGGGTGAGGTCGGAGAGGTTGGGCTCATTTTGAGCAACGAGGGAAGACAGTCGGCTAAGGTGGATATTTTTGACGGCATCCCACAAGGCGCTGAAGCTCCCACTTTACCATGGTCTGGAGTCATACCATCGAATCGTGAAATCCGGGTTTTTCATCCGGTGACTTTGCTTGAGCGGGGGGAAGCGGTGTTCGGGCCGGTCCAGTTGCGGCGATTTTCCCCGCTTGGCTTCTGGACGCGAAAGTTCCTGCACTTGGCGAACGAAACGGTCAGAGTCTATCCGAATTATGAACCGGTGATCCGTTTTGCCTTACTTGCGATGCAGCATCGTGAGAGTCCGATGGGAATTGTCCGACGTGCTCACCCGGGATCCAGCAGGGATTTTCACCAACTCCGAGATTACCGCGACGGCGATCCACTTGCTCAGATCGACTGGAAAGCGTCTTCCCGCCGACAGATGCTGATCAGTCGTGATTTCCAGGAGCAGCGGAATCAATCGATTGTTTTTCTGGTGGATACCGGTCGCCGGATGCGGGCGCTTGAGGGTGGAACTCCGCAGTTTGATCATGTTTTGAATGCAATTCTGCTCGTGTCGCATTTAGCACTGCGGCAAGGCGATCAGGTCGCAGTGCAATCCTTCGGCGGCACGGATCGCTGGCTGCCACCCGTGAAGGGAGCGCATGCTATGCCGGTTTTGCTCAATCATCTCTATGATTACCAAACGACTGCGGCACCCAGTGATTTTAGCGGGGCGGTCGAGCAGTTGCTGGTCCGGCAACGCCGCCGTGCGCTGATCATCCTACTTACCAATCTGCGGGGCGAGGACGGGAAAGAACTTGTGCCTGCCCTGCAAGTTTTGAAATCCCGCCACCTCGTGCTGCTCGCCAGCATGCGCGAGCGGACCGTGGAGAATGCCATTTCCCATCCCGTCACTTCATTTTCCTCTGCGCTTACTTTTCTCGCGGCGGACCGCTACGTCCAAGAGCGGCGGGAAATTTTGGCAACTCTTGGTGCCTTAGGCGTATTGACATTGGATTCGACAGCGCAGGGATTCGCCGTGGCGCTGGCGAATCGCTACTCGGACATCAAAATGGCCGGGCGCATCTAGTTTGATTCTTACGTGATTGCGTCATTGTAGTTCGGCCAATTTCAGACCAATTTATTTTTGTAAGGGATAGCACAGAATAGCCCCCCCCAGAGGGCCCGCGGGCGTCGGAAATAGGGATCCGACGCCCGTGGTCATTCTTCAGCAAATCACCGTGCAGCGGAAGTAAGCGGGAATCGACCACTTCGACAACTCTTTGCCTTCCTGTCTGGACAGGGCCGGAGCCTATCTCCAGACTGCGGCAACTTGATGCGTATTTCTGACCGTTACATAGGGAAACAGGTGCTAACTGGCACGCTGTATGCCGTGATGGTGCTCGGAGTGATCTTGGTATTAGGGAATCTGTTCAAGCAGATCCAGCCGCTGTTGGTGGATCAAAAGGCACCGCTGGGACTGGTGTTGCGTTTTGTGATCGGGGTGCTGCCGCTTTCCCTGATGTATACGATACCGTGGGGGTTTCTCACGGCGGTGCTGCTGGTGTTCGGGCGGATGTCCGCGAATCACGAGATCACCAGCTTCCGGGTAGGTGGATTGAATCTATGGCGGCTGGCGGCACCGGTTTTCGTGATCGGGGCCTTGCTCTCGGGGCTTAGCTTGTGGTTGAACATCAATGTGGTGCCCAATGCCAAGGCTTCCACGCGGCAGCTGGTTTACGAACAAGCGGTGCGGGATCCGGCCTCACTTCTGAAGCCGGGGGTGGTGCAGGGGGACTTCAAAGGCAATGGGTTAGAAGTCCAGAAATTACTCATCGAAGGGAAAAGCAACGAATGGCTGGAAGGATTCCATTTTTATGTTCTGCCGGATCCCAAAGTCGGCACCGGTGACATGACTTACGTTCACGCAGCACGCGCGGCGCTCTCGGTGGACACGGAGAAAAACCAACTGCGATTGAAGTTAGAGGACGCTTATTTCGAGTCGCGGAACGCCAAGGGCGAGGTGGAACCCGCCTTCGCCGGCGAGGCCGAACCATTAGTGATCGATCTAAAGAATACGGCTGACCGGAAAGTGAGACCCAAACTCATGTCGAATGCCCAGATCCGCGAGGAAATCGCATCCAATCCGACGATGAAAAAGGATCTGAAAAAGAAGCTGAAGTCGGAAATCATGACGCGTTATTCATTCTCCATGGCCTGTCTGGCTTTCGCTTTCGTCGGAGTGCCTCTGGGCATGCAATCGCACCGCAGCGACACATCTCGCGGATTGATGGTCAGCGTGCTCATCGGCACCGGCTATTTCCTCATCACGATGATGGCGGATCAGGTGAAATCCGGTGCGGCAGCTACAGCACTGCTGTGGGCACCCAATGTGCTTTGTGTGGTATTCGGCTTGTTCCTTTTCCGTAAAGCCCGCTTCAGTCGATGAGAATTCTCCGTGAACTCACTAAGACCACTCGCCGTATCCGGGATTTTTTTGCGGCGGAACGAGTCGTCTTCGCTCCCGTTGTGGGGGATCTGAAGCGTTACGATTTGCCTAAGTTCCGGGCGGACATGTGGGCGGCGGCGAATGTGACGACCTTGGCGGTGGCCCAAGGCATCGCCTTCGCTGCGATCGCAGGGCTGCCGGTGGTTTACGGAATTGTTAGCACAGCGGTAGCGGCGATAGTGGCACCTTTTTTCGCGGGCTCCCGGCATACGATTCTTGGGCCTTCGAATGCGACGGCGTTCATGTTGTTTAGCTTTTTCTCGGTGAATCCTGAGCTGATTCAGCGCTTCGGGGAGTTGATTCCTTTACTCGTGATGATGGTGGGCCTGATCGCGACGGTGGGAGCGTTGTTGCGGGTGGCGGACCTTCTCCAATACGTCTCGCGAAGTGTGTTAGTGGGCTACATTTCAGGTGCGGCCGTATTGATTGTGGCAAATCAGTTAAAGTCGTTTCTTGGAGTTTCCGGCTACGTAAGTGACGCGTCATCATCCACATTTGCAGGCCTCTTGTATGGCTTGGCACTGGCGCTTCCCCACACCCAGTGGGTGTCGGTCTTGATCGGTTGTTCGACCTTGTTGGTTTTCGCCGCGATTCGCAAATGGCGTCCGACTTGGCCGGCATTCGCCCTAGCCTTGCTGCTGTGCTCGGCAGTCTTTGGCTCTTTGATTCACTCGGCAGTCGGGCCGTTCAAGGGCGTGCTGACTTTCAAGACGTTTGGCTTCGAGGATTTGATGTTCAAGATGCCTCACTTGCTGAGGTCAGACATCTTTTCTGATATCTCGACATTGCTCAGTATCGCCTTTGCCATCGCTTTCCTCGCCTGTCTGGAGCATACCCTCATGTCCAAGACGCTGGCTTCCAAATCCGGCGATCGACCGGATGTAAATCAGGATATGTTCGCAGTCGGCATGTCAAATCTAGCGGCTTCGCTCGCGGGTGGGATGCCTGCCTCAGCTTCTCTAACGCGCTCAATGCTCAATCAGGAGTCCGGTGCCCGCACGCGATTCGCCTCACTTTACTCCGGGATTTTTACCATGGGATTTGCGATTCTTATCGCGGCTTCCGTGGGCTGGGGCGTGCCGCTCATCGACTATGTCCCGAAGGCGGGCTTGGCTGCACTTGTGATCGTGCTGTCATTTTCACTGTTTAATCTCCGCCATATCCGAATCTGCCTACGCTCGACTACGGACGACGCGACGGTGCTGATCACCACGTTCATCGCCACCTTGCTGGCTCCCTTGCATGTGGCGATTTTTATCGGCGTGGCCATTTCCATCACCCTCTTCCTGCGCAAGGCCAGCCACCCATTCCTCACCGAGTATGAGTTCAGCGAAGCGGGGGAACTCCGGGAAATGGGCGAGAAACGGCAGCGCCCGATTCCTGCGATTTCAATCGTCCACGTGGAAGGCGACTTGTTCTTCGGCGCGGCGGAACTCTTTCGGACGCAGATCCATCGGACCGCTTCCGATCCCGCGATCAAGGTGATCATCCTCCGTCTGAAAAACGCCCGTCACCTGGATGCGACAAGTGTGATGGCGCTGGAAGACCTGATCCTCTTCATGCGGAAGCAAGGCCTTCACCTGATAGTTTCCGGTGCGACCAAGGCTGTTTATAGGGTGCTTAAAAAATCAGGGATTCTACTTACCTTGCAGGACGGCTGTGACCGGCGACTGGCAGAAAGCAACATCTTCCTAACCAATCCCCGCAACCCGAATCTATCCACTCGCGCCGCTCTCAAGCGCGCCCAACAATTGCTCGGCACCGACAAGGCGGATATCCGGATTTTTTACGATCCTAGCCATCAAAAGGCATCGCCATGAAGCGATTCTTCTTCCCTGCGATCTGATTGTGACACTCGTGCTCTTCGGCGTCTGGTGGATTCTTCGACTTCGGTCATGAAGATAAAGTTGAAAGAAGGCGGGACGGCGTACCGGGCGCACGTAGGCTTTGACATCCTGACATGGAGGGAAAAGGGATGACGTCAAGGCTACAAAATTCAGGCTCAGAGTCGTGCCGGGGTAGTGGGTTTCAGTGGTGGTTGGTTCAGAATCTGGCTCTGCCAAAAGCGAAAGCCGCTGAACTCCTTAGAATTCAACGGCTTTCATTGGTTGCGGGAAGAGGATTTGAACCTCTGACCTTCAGGTTATGAGCCTGACGAGCTACCTGGCTGCTCCATCCCGCGATTTTAACCATGCACCTTTCGGCGCGGGGCGGCATAGTTACGGGTGGCGGACGGGGCTTGCAAGGGAAATTTTGCCATTGGCGGAAGTTCGTGCTCTTCTTGGGGCGTGATGATTTCCTCGCTGCCCACATGCATTCTTTCTGACCTGGAGTGGAAGGAACGCGCGGTCGCGCACCGGGAGCGTGCGGAAGGGCATACGTTAGCGACGCGAAAGCGGCGGGATCATGGTCATCCGCACCCTATCGAGGATTTCCTTTTCCAGTATTATCCCTATCCATTTACCTTGCTCGAACTTTGGCAACCGGGGTGCGGCGTGGGCTTGGAATGGATCGACGATGACTCATCCTCCACTCTGCTGCCATTTTCTGAACGCCATTATTCGTTGAGCGATGGAGTTCTATTCGCAGATTTAGGGAAGCTGACGGCGAAAGAACGCGAGCGCTTGAGTTGGATTAGCGAACTGCTAACCGCGACTCGGGACCGCGCACCAAACTTCGCCTGCCACGGGCTACATGAGTGGGCGATGGTTTACCGAGGTAAGGAGGTGAGACATGAGAAGACAACGCCGCTGCGCTTGCCGCAGGCGGAGATTGATGCGCTGGTGGAATCGCGGGCGATTTGTTGCTCGCATCATGATGCGTTTCGGTTTTTCGCAGCGGATGCACGGCCACTGAATCGCTTGCAACCGACCCTAGAAAGTCGCGTTGGCCTTGAGCAACCTGGCTGCGTGCATGCTAATATGGATCTCTACAAGTGGGCGGCTAAAGCGATGCCGTGGATCGGCTCGGAGTTGTTGCTAGATTGTTTCGAGCTTGCGATGGAATTGCGAGATCTGGATATGCGCGCAAGCCCTTATGACCTGACGGCGTGGGGGCGGGAGCCGATTTGTATCGAGACTGCGGAAGGGCGCAGGAATTATGAAATCGAACAACGACGGCTGGCAGCGGAGACGGCGTTGCTGCGGGAGAGGTTAATCTTGGGCTTGCGGAGGATTGTCGAGTGATGTGGCGACCGGTGATCGCTGCTACACCCCTTGCCAGTGGAGCTTCTGTCGGAGCGCTTGGTAAAATGAGCGATCGTCGAGTCGCAGGAGGTGAAAGGATCTCGCCGCTTTTCTCACCTCGATGCAGTCGCCCGGCTCGATCCGAACGCTGTCTCTGCCATCGACCGTGAAAATCATGGGGCAACTATCACGATCTTCCGACGAGAGTTCAATGATCGATTCATTTGAAAGGACGAGCGACCGCTGACTCAGGCTGTGTGGACAAATCGGCGTGATGACGAAAACCGCCGCATCGGGCTCGATCAATGGTCCTCCAGCTGATAGAGAATAGGCCGTGGATCCAGTGGGAGTGGCGACGATCAATCCATCTGCCCGATAGTCGTTGAGCAGCTCGCCATTGACACGAGCGCGCAAGGAAATAAGGCGACCTGTATCACCCCGGGCGAGCGTGACTTCATTGAGCGCGATGAAGGACTCAGGCTCCTTACCCTCGCGATGAACATTTGCCTCTAGCAGAGTGCGGACACTAGTTGCGAAGCGTCCTTCCGCAATCGCAGCAGCGAAGACATCGAGTTCGTCATCCTTACAACTGGTGAGAAACCCGAGGGTGCCGATGTTGATCCCTGCGACGGGTTTCTCGAAATTTCCCAAGCGGGAAAGCGCATGAAGCATGGTGCCATCCCCCCCAAGCACCGCGGCGATGTCGACCACTGCGGAAAATTCCGAGGCCGCGATACCGCCGGACTCCGCCGCTAGATTCGCTGTTTCTAGGTCCAAGACGGCGGTGCAGCCTCGGGACTTCAAGGCGGCTCGCAGCGCGTGGAGAGTGGGAAGCGAGCCTGTCTTGTGGGGGTTAACGAGGATTCCGACGTTCACGATGAAAGAGCTAACGCGTCATTCCCGCGACTGGCAAGCCGCGGAAATGAGTGAATCGATTTCTAGACGACGGCGGGCGTGGGCTGCACGATGAGTTTCTGCACCATGGGAATCAGTTGTTCCAAATGATCGGCCACGATGAACTCGCCGTTGTAGCACCATTTTCCAAGCATCGTGATGAGGGGTGACCAAAAAGATTGGCCTTGAGCATCCTTGCGATTAAAAATGATCACCGGCTTGTTGACCATCAATGGGTGGCCTTGATGTTTGAAAATCATCAGCGCGAGCATTTCTTGCACAGTTCCTGAGCCGCCGGGGAAAATCACAAACGCATCCGAGCGTTGAATCATGACCTTCATGCGGGTGTAAATATCCGGCTTCAGCCAGAAACTCGATAATCCGACGGGAAGCCCCTCAAGCTCAATGATGTGCGGAACATTTGAGCCGCCAGTCCAGCCTTCTGCATCGACAGAGCCACGGACGATTTCCCCCATAATTCCAGACTTTCCAGCGCCGGAAACGCAGCCCAAGTGGTTCTCGGCGAGCTGTTTACCGAATTCATAGCCGTCGCTCAGGTAAGCAGGGTCCTCGATGGATGCGGAGCAAAAAACGCACACGTTGCCTTGATGATTCGCTGGCAGCGGGGTCTCGAACGAGTCCAAGGTGTGAGTGCCAATTTTCTCACGCTCCACGTGCGGCACCCCATTGCGGCGAGTGGCCTCAAGGAGTTCAATCACGTCTTCCGGAGACTCGGCTTGAAGCAGGTAATCCGTGTGGTCCTGCCTGATCGTGCCGAGTGCGTTGAGATGAGAAAGAAGGGCGAACAATTGATCCCACGAGCCGTCCGAATTGAGCAAAACCGTCGGCTTTCCGGCGAGGTTTTCATCCAGCGTTTGATAGCCGACAAAGACGGAGACCGCCTTGAAGAGATCCTCAAGAGTCGCCCCTGGAGTGAAGACAAAGGCGTCGGACTCGATGATTTTCCGCTCAATATTTGAGAGCGAAATCCGCTCGTCGCCATTGGAATTATTGATATCCCATCCCTTACTGAAAAGGCTGTAGAGAAGACGGGCACGAACTTCACGGTTAGGATCTTTTTCACCGCGAACGGTTCCTGCAAGGCGGACTTTGGGCATATACTTGAATGAGGGTGGGCTGAAACTAAGGGCAATTTCCCTACCGATCAAAGGAATTCATATTCGAAATTGCCTGTCGCCTGCATCATGAACCCCATGTCTCGATTCATGCAAGCAGCACTTGAGGAGGCGAAACTGGGACTTTCAGAGGCCGCTATCCTCATCGGAAGCGTGCGAGTTCAGCTACGAGAAGTCATCGGCGAGCCTCGACGATCTAATATCGACATCTCCGGCGGCTCCTTTCATGTTCCCGCCGCACATGAATTTCCTCAAAGCCATCTCGATCACTCTCTTGGCCACTGCGTTGACTGCAGCTGCGGCGCCGCGATTTGCAGTAGTTCGCGTGAAGGACATCTACACCGCGCTGCCCTCGACGATCGCCATCCAGCAGCAAATCAAGACCGAGACTGCTGCAATCATGAAGGACAAGCGGGCAGAGCAACTTCGCAAAATCATCACCGAACTCCAAACCCTACAAACCCAGCTTTCTGATAAATCAGCCCAAATCGACGAAACGACCAGTCGCAAGCTTGCACGGGCCTACGAGATCAAACGCCAAGAAGCCCAAACGCTTCAGCAGGAGTTCGAGAATTTTAAAGCCGAACAGGAAAAAGCCATCAACGCCAAGATGGTCGGCGGAATGCGTGCCTCCTTGAATCGGATCGCTGAGGCCTCGCAAAAAGTCGCCAAAGAACGCGGCTACGAATCCGTATTCGACAGCTCGGGAAACACCAATACCGGTGTGCCATTTGTCCTCTTCAGCAAAGACGCGCCCGATCTAACCACCGATGTTCAAGCCGCCCTGACGGACAGTGAGCCGGCAGCTCCCGCAGCCAAGCCTGTCATTGCGGCACCTGCCAGTGGCGCTGGGAAAAAAGTCAACTAGCCACCCATCATTTCTCATCCCCATGGAAATACTCACTGAAGCTCTCAAACATCCATTCGTCTGGGGCCTGCTCCTAGGACTCCTCATCGCAGCCTTCGCTTGGAAATCCGGCTTCTCCGCACGGCGCAATGTCGCCCGCGAACTCAAGCGCTTAGAAGGAGAATTGAAAAACCTCCAGAACCACCTCAACACTCAGTTGAAAATCACCGCCAGCGGCAACGATGCCTTGCACACGGAACTCGAAACCCTGCGCAAGCAAAACGAAACCCTGCGAGTCAACACGGCAGCACTGCAACAGAAACCCGGACGTGCCGAACAACGGCTCTTACAAATCCAAGAAATCGCTATTCGTAAAATGCGCGAGCAAGCACCCGGATTCGCACCCGCATGGGAGCAAGCACTCCGCCAAGGCGAGCTGGATGTGGATGCCGCCGAGTCGGGATTGGTCAAACTCGTCCGACGGGTCGTCCCTGGTCTTGGTAACTCTTCGCCAGCACAAAACGCACTGATCACGACCGAAGAAACCAAGGATCGCCCATTGTGACAAAGAACCGATCCAGCGACTCCCTGCAAACAGCTCTCATGATTCGGTCGTCACTGCTTCTTATCGTTGCCATACTTTTTATATTCGCACCCACCGGCTCTGCTGCGGGTGCCCATGCAGCCGAGCCCGTATTCGTCACGGAAATGGCAAAATTTCCCGAAATGGAAAAAGCTCAAAACGTGGAAGGAATTGGGGCAACCCTAGCATTTCGCGCTAAGCAGCAACCGTTCCTCCTCGTCGCTTCGATCATCTTCGTGCTGGCCATCCTTCACACCTTCTTCGCCTTACCCATCACCAAGCTCTCCCACAAGGTGCAGCATGATCACGATGCCGAGATCCGCCGCTTGCGTGCAGCACAAGGTGAGACGGTAAATGCGGAAAACATGGTCAGCTTTAAAGCGACCCTCCTGCATTTTTTCGGAGAAGTGGAAGCTATTTTTGGAATCTGGGTGGTCGTGTTACTCGCCGCCATGCTTTCCTTTTATGATCTAACGACCGTCAAGACTTATATGATGGGGGTGAATTTCACGGAACCACTTTTTGTCGTCATCATCATGGCTCTCGCCTCCACCCGGCCGGTCCTCAACTTCGCCGAATCGAGCCTTAGCTTCTTCGCCCGCATCGGAAAAGAGACTCCCGCCGCTTGGTGGCTTGTGATCCTCACCGTCGCACCACTGCTTGGATCCCTCATCACCGAGCCAGGCGCCATGACCATTGCCGCGATGTTACTGTCGAAAAAATTCTATCACCTCAAGCCCTCGCCGCGCTTTGCATACGCCACCCTCGGACTCCTCTTTGTAAACATCTCCATCGGCGGCGTGCTGACGAATTTCGCCGCGCCACCCGTCCTCATGGTTGCTCAAAAATGGGGGCTGACGACTGGCGAAATGCTGCTGCACTTCGGAGATAAGGCTGCAATTTCCATCCTCGCTTCCACTCTGGTCTATTACTTCTTCTTCCGCAAAGAATTGACCGCCATGGCGCTGCGGGCAGGCGACCACGATGGCGATGGCCAAGGCGATGTGATTCAGAAGAAAACACAGACCCCGCTCTTCATCACCCTCACCCATCTTGGATTCATGGTGTGGACCGTCGCCTTCGCCCACTATCCACCGATGTTCATTGGCGGCTTCTTGTTCTTCCTCGCGTTTTCCCAAGCCACCGCCCACCACCAGAGCGACGTCAATCTCCGCGGCCCCATCCTCGTCGGATTCTTCCTCGCTGGATTGGTGATTCATGGTGGCTTGCAGGGCTGGTGGCTCGCCCCGATCATCTCCGGTCTCACGGAGGTCCCACTCTTCATCGGAGCCACCATCCTCACTTCCTTCAATGACAACGCCGCCATCACCTTCCTAGCCAGCCAAGTCCAGGGACTTTCCCCGGAATTGAAATACGCCGTCCTAGCAGGTGCCGTCACCGGCGGAGGACTCACCGTCATCGCCAATGCGCCGAACCCCGCAGGACAGGCCATCTTAAGTAAGTTCTTCGGTGAAGGCGTCTCTCCGATCAAGCTCGCCCTTGCTGCTCTGCTGCCCACTCTCATCGTCGCGCTTTGCATGCTGTTTTTCCCAGATCGCGGAATCGTCGACATGTTCGCTCCGGTGGAAAATAAAATCGAAGCCTCCACCCCCTGAAATCCTATGTTTACCGGTCTTGTCGAAGCCACTGGCACCGTGCTCGCCCTTGATTCCAAGGACGAGCACGCGCAACTCATGCTCGATATCCCCTTCGTCAGCGAACTCGCGTTAGGTGACTCCGTGGCGATCAACGGTTGCTGTCTCACCGTTGCCAATTTAGCGCCGGGTGGCACCTCATTCGACCTGCTAGGCCAAACCCTGCGCGTCACCTCGCTCGGCGGACTTCGCACCGGATCCATCGTGAATTTAGAGCGAGCCATGATGGTCGGCGAGCGCTTCGGCGGACATTTCGTCCAAGGTCATGTCGATGGCACCGGCCACGTCACCCGCCTCGAAGCCAGCGGCCAGGACCACATCATTGGTGTTTCCCTGCCGCAGGAAATCCACCGCCTCTGCATCGACAAGGGCTCGCTCACCCTCGACGGCATTTCCCTCACCATCGCCGAACTTACCGCCGACGGCGCAGTCTTCTGGATCACTCCCCACACTTGGGAGCACACCCACCTCCGCTGCTCGACGCTCGGCCAGCCGATGAATCTGGAAACCGACATGCTCGCCAAGTATGTGGACAAGCTACTCGCCGCGCGCGGTCTCACCCCGCTCTAAATCCTCCGGAGGGTGGATCGCAACCGAAGCGCCCATGGCTCTGAAAATCGCCGTGGGAGGGACCATTTTCGGAAAGGTCCGGCGGATGGATCACGAATGCTTGGACGTTCCGACTTTCTCATTCTCTCTGAATTCGCAAGATTCTCGGTTTCTAAAATGGATCCGCAATGGATGCCCCTTGCAGGAGTGGATGATCCGCCTTAAGCCTCCACCGTGTCCCCCATGGACGATCCAACTCACGGCTGGCTCCGGCGCGCCGTGACTCAGCCTGAATTCGCCGCCCGCCTGGCCCCTCTCGCCAAAGGTGATCGTGAGGTCGTGCTCGATCAGTCCGCCGAAGCGTCGCACGCGTTTCTCGCAGCGGTCGTGACGCTGGCGGCGAAGGACCGGAAAAAGACCCGGTTGTGGCTGATTTCCGACATGCCACGGCATCGCGAACGACTGGCCTCCGAGCTGGAATTGTGGGGCGTGAGCGGGCTGGTGCTTCCGGATGGACCGGTGGAAACGGGCGATGGCACGATTGCGGATCCCGAGTCGGCAGCGGAGTGGTTTTCCGTGTTAGAAATTCTCGCCCGCTCGGAAACCTGCGCGGTGATCTGTGGCAGCGATGCGTTTTCCGGCAAAGCCCCCTCCCCTGCGGCACTGCGGGCGAGCCGCACTCCACTCAAGCCGGGGACGGCGCTCGATCCGGCTGAGCTGGCGAAATCTCTCACTGAGCACGGATACGAACGCGTGCCAACGGTCACGGCTCGTGGCCAGTTTGCAGTGCGCGGCGGGATCCTCGATTTGTTTGCGTGGCAGGCGGCGAAACCGTTGCGGTTGGAATTTTTTGATACGGATCTGGAATCGATTCGTGAGTTTGATTTGGATTCGCAGGCATCGACTTTGAAGTTGCTGGAGTCGGATCTGTTACTTGCCGAGCCGTCATCGGAAGCGACTGTCGCCGACTATCGACGGAAGGCGGATTTGATCATTTCATTCGGCGCAGAAATCGAGAAACCGGATGTGCGGATTCTCGAAGGCGCGGCGGAGTTTAACAGCGAGGAGAATGACACGCTGGCCTGTTATGGAAGTCCGCTGGGGATTTTCGAAGCGGGTGATTTCGTCTTGGAAGAGGCTCGAAGGGAGAACTTCTTTCGCCAGATCAACGATTGGAAACGCGACGGCTGGGAGATCGCGATGGTCTTCGGCAACAAGGGCGAGGAAGACCGCTTCGCGGAACTCGCCGGCAAGGATCTGAATCGGGATCTGGGGCTGATTCCGATTCGCGGAGAATTGTTAGCTGGTTTCACGGTGCCGATTTCCAAGCTGGCGGTGCTTTCTTCATCGGAGCTTTTTGGCCGCTATCGCACGCCGGGCGGGCCACGGCGATCGTTGTTGGAAAAAGCCAGAGCCGCTCGTGCTCGCGCGACGATTGACGAGATGGAAGAGGGCGATCTGGTGGTGCACTACGAATATGGCATCGGGCGTTTCAAGGGGATCCAGCCGGGTGATGAGGGGGAAGAACTGGTTTTGGAATACCGCGATGGGGCATTGTTAGGAG
>JANPAU010000210.1:0-14556 GCA_031430055.1 Akkermansiaceae bacterium
AAGGACTATTTCAGCCTCATGCTCTTCGGACTCTTCAACCCCGTAGTTGACAGCATGCGTGGGCTTTGTGCGGCAAGTCACCTCAAGCGAGTGCAGGAGGATATTTGCACCAGACCCGTGAGTTTAGGCAGCTTTTCCGAAGCGCAGTGAATGGGGTCAGAGTACACGGATTAACATAATAGATTAAATGGAGTCAGAGTAAACTGATCAACAATATGTGACCAGTTTGTTAATCCATGAACTCTGACCCCATTTGAATAGGGTCAGGTAACGCATTTCAACAAATTCGGGCGATGTTTTCATCAATCGGCTGTTGTTTGCAGGCGTTCATCCTGAAACAAGGCTGGTGGTGGCGCGGCCTCGCCGCAGGCCGCATGACAATGTGGGGGAAAGCTGGATGCCAAGGGGAGCCGGATGGGCTCGGCTTGGGCTGAACTTTCGCGATCCATTGACATGCGCTCCCAGCGGTAGCGCGCCACCTTTGTGAATCGGGTCAGGCCTTGCGGATTATGTTTCGGGTCAGCTTACGCATTTCAACATTCTTGGCATTTCACGCCGCGCAGGGATGCACTTCCTTGCGGATGGCTTCGCCTTTTTTGTGGTCGGCGCGCATGAACTCGTAGTCGAGTTGGAGGTTCATCCACGGGTAGCAGCGTATCCTCACGGCGACTGACCAAATTCTAGACTCCGTTACTAGGGACCAATCACCGCACTTATTCCCACTCGATGCTAGCGGGTGGTTTGGTGGAAATGTCGTAGAGCACGCGATTGATACCCTTGACCTCGTTGAGAATTCGGTGACTCGTCTCGCGGAGAATGATCGCCGGAAGTTCGACCCAGTCGGCAGTCATCGCATCTTCAGAAACAACAGCGCGGAGGTTCGTCGCCCATTCGTAGCTGCGTTCATCGCCTTTGACACCTACGGTTTTGACCGGGATGAGGCCGGCGTAGGCTTGCCAGACCTTGTCATACCAACCGTGTTCCTTGAGTTTCCCGATGAAAATCGCATCACACTCGCGGATGATGTGAAGCCGTTCTTCAGTCACGACTCCGGGACATCTCACGGCCAAGCCGGGGCCGGGAAATGGATGGCGTTGGAGAATATCCTCGGGGATTCCAAGGGCTGTGCCTAACTCTCTCACCTCGTCTTTGAAGAGCTCCGCGAGTGGTTCTAGCACTTTTCCTTGTGCTTGGAGTTCAAGGATTTTGGGGACTCGGTTGTGGTGGGTCTTGATGACGGAAGCTTTTGACTTTGCATTCGAGGCACTTTCGATCACATCCGGATAGAGTGTGCCTTGCGCGAGCATTTCGGCATCGCCCACGGAGTCCCAGAAGACTTCGATGAACATGTTCCCGATGATCTTGCGCTTCGTCTCGGGATCGCCTTCCCCTGCCAATGCAGTGAGAAATTTCTCGGAGGCATCGACCGTTTCGATCTCCACGCCGATGCGTTTGAAATTCGCCTGCACCACGGCGGCCTCGTCTTTGCGAAGCAGTCCATTATCGACAAAGATCGCCCGAACTTTCACGCCGGCATGTTGCAGTAAAACTGCTAGAACGGTACTATCCACGCCCCCGGAGACACCACAGACAACTTGCCGGGTGCCGACGGTTTCGCGGATGCTATCGATCATCTCGCGTTTGAAATCGTCGATGTGGAAGGGCAGCAGGTTTTCAGCGTGATCGAGGAAATTTTTCAAGATCTGCAAGCCCTCGTGGCTGTGCGTGACTTCCGGGTGGTATTGAATGCCGAAAAACAGATCGTCCCATTGCAATGAGACTGGCGTCCCGTGTTGATTAGAAGCAATCACCTTCGCACCTTCAGGCAGGACTTTCACCGTGTCCGAGTGGCTCATCCAGACTTGCGAGCAAGCGGAAATCCCTTCATAGAGGCCGACGCTGGCCGCCGGAAATAAATTGGCCGGACCATACTCGCGGCGATTACTCGCTTCCACGCTACCGCCGAATTTAATGTTCAGAAGCTGCATCCCATAACAAACACCAAGCACTGGAACCTTGAAAGCCTTCAGCGCCTCGAAATCAAGATCCGGCGCATCGTGCTCGCTGGTGCTCTTCGGACCTCCTGATAGAATGATCGCACCGGGTTTACCGATATTCGGAAAATCCTCGATGGCATAGAGCTTAGCGAAGTATCCTAGCTCCCGCACCCGGCGGACGATGAGCTGGGTGTATTGAGAGCCGAAATCGAGAACGGCGACGTGGTTGGAATCGTGCATGATTGGATAAAGCTGAAATTGGAAAGTTGAAATCTAAAATCAACTCAGCGGTTGATAGTTCGTTGGCTCCTCGGTCATGACGACGTCATGCACGTGGCTCTCCCGAAGACCGCCGGCGGTGACGCGGACGAAGTTGGCTCGTTCGCGGAGATCCGCTAGAGTGGAAGCACCTACGTAGCCCATGCCTGACTTGAGGCCGCCCATGAGTTGGAAAATCACGTCGGACAGCGGGCCTTTATACGGGACGCGACCTTCGACACCTTCCGCCACGAGCTTGCCGGAGCTGTTCTGGCCGTAGCGATCACCCGCACCTTTTTGCATGGCACCGATGGAGCCCATGCCGCGGTAGGTTTTGAACCGGCGGCCTTGCGATTGCACCGTCTGGCCGGGACTCTCGCGAGTGCCTGCCAGAAGTGATCCTAACATCACCAAGTCAGCACCGGCGGCGAGTGCTTTTACGATGTCGCCCGAGTAGCGGATCCCACCGTCAGCGATGACTTTCACGCCGTGCTCACGACAAACGCCCGCGACATTTTGAATGGCGGTGAACTGGGGCATTCCGACACCGGAAATCACGCGGGTGGTGCAAATCGACCCGGGGCCAACACCGACTTTCACGGCGCTGGCTCCGGCGGCAACGAGGTCTCGCGCACCTTGCTCAGTGACGACATTGCCAGCGACGACCGGGACGTTGGAAAGCGCACGAAGTTGGCTGATCACCTCCATCACATGGCGAGTGTGGCCAGTCGCCGCATCGATGAACAAGGCGTCTGCACCGGCATCGATCAACACGCGACCGCGGTCGATGCAGTCCGGTCCCACACCGACGGCCGCGCCACAGCGGAGTTGGCCATTTCCGTCCTTGGCGGCGTTGGTGAAAGTGATGCGTTTTTCGATGTCCGATCCGGTGATCAAGCCAACGAGACGACCGCCCGAATCGACGAGCGGTAGTTTTTCGATTCGGTTTTGATAAAGAATGCGGCGGGCCTCTTCGAGACCGGTATTCCCAGGCGCGGTGATGAGTCGCTCGCGCGGCGTCATCACATCTGCGACGGTGGCGTCCGCTCGATCCAAGTAGCGCACATCGCGCCCGGTGACCATCCCTTCGAGACGACCCTCGGCATCGATCACTGGAAATCCGGAAAACCCATTCTTCGCCATCACCGCGCGGACGTGATCCACACTGTCTTCCTTGCGCACCGTGTGCGGCTTCTGAATGACCGCATTTTCCGAGCGTTTCACCCGGTAAACCATCGCCGCCTGCTCATCGATCGGGCAGGCGCGATGAATCACGCCCATTCCACCTTCGCGAGCGAGTGCGATCGCCAAATCGTGCTCGGAAACCGTATCCATCGCCGCCGAAACGACTGGAAGGAACAAGGGGATCCCTGCTGTGACGTGCGTAGATAAATCCGCCTCGCCGGGTAAAACCGAGCTTAAAGCCGGTATTAAAAGCACGTCGTCAAATGAAAGTCCGAGAGAAATCTCTGCCATGGCGGAGTCAATAGAAGCGACTTTCGGGGTGCAAGTCCGAATCTGTGCTGAGGGCTACCGATTTTATCAGGAACGGCCCGCCATCGTGCAAACCATCACCCTCAATCTCGTGTTGGTAAATTGAGAAGAGTGTGATAAGCCCTCGCCAGAGAAGATTCACGCGAGATGTTAAACCCCCAACCCAGCCCCCTCGGCCGCAGCCTCTGCGGCGGCCTGACCGCTACCGTCGGCGTCTGTTTCCAAGACCTCGACTTCCCCCGTTCTCGCGATGCGCGCCGCATCCTTGCGACAGCGCCTGCGTGAAGAGGACTATTTCGATTCCTGGCGACAAGGTTTTACTCGCCCGACCTCGTTGCATAAACCCCGTTCGAATTCCACTCACCACCACTCCTCTAATCCAGCCCATCAACATCATGTCACTCATCATCAAACCAAAATCCGAATGCGCCTTCGACCAAATTTCCCTTGGCGAAGTCATGCTCCGTCTCGATCCGGGTGAAGGCCGGATCCGCACTGCCCGCAGTTTCACCGCATGGGAAGGCGGCGGCGAATATAACACCTCGCGCGGTTTGCGAAAATGCTTCGGCTACAAGACCGCGGTCGTCACCGCCTTCGTGGACAATGAAGTCGGACATCTGGTAGAAGACTTCATCATGCAGGGCGGAGTCGCCACCGACTTCATCCAATGGCGCGAGGACGACGGCATCGGCCGCAACGTGCGCAATGGCCTCAACTTCACCGAGCGCGGCTTCGGCATCCGCGGCGCTGTCGGAAACCCTGACCGAGGCAACACTGCGGCTTCGCAACTCAAGCCCGGTGATGTCGACTGGGATCACATCTTCGGCAAACTCGGCGTGCGCTGGTTCCACACCGGCGGGATCTACGCCGCGCTCTCGGAAACCACCGCCGAGCTAACCGTGGAAGCCGTGAAGGCCGCTAACAAATACGGCACGATCGTTTCCTACGATCTCAACTACCGCCCATCGCTTTGGAAATCCATCGGTGGTCTGGCCAAAGCGCAGGAAGTGAACCGTGAAATTGCGAAATACGTCGATGTCATGATCGGCAACGAGGAAGATTTCACCGCATCCCTCGGCTTCGAGGTCGAAGGCGTGGATCACCATATTTCCTCAATTGAGCTGGACGCCTTCAAGGCCATGATTGAGACCGCCGTGAAGGAATTCCCTAACTTCAAGGTCGCCGCCACCACCCTCCGCGGTGTCATCACCGCCACGATCAATGATTGGTCGGCCATTCTCTGGCACGGCGGCAAATTCCACGAATCACGCAAATACCCGGCACTCGAAATCATGGACCGCGTCGGCGGCGGTGATTCATTTGCCTCCGGGGTGCAGTTCGGTTTCCTCGAATTCAACGACGCACAGAAAGCCGTCGAATACGGGGCTGCCCACGGCGCACTCGCCTCCACCACTCCCGGCGACACTTCCATGGTGACTCGCAAGGAAGTCGAAAAAGTCATGGGCGGTGGCGGCGCGCGCGTCGTCCGCTAATTTCAAATCATCCACTTACATCGGTGAGAACGGCAATCCCCTCTCATCACGGCATGGATGCCCCTTGCAGGAGTGGATGATCCGCCTTATACCTCCGGCGTGTCCCCCATGGACGATTCCACTCACGGCTGGCTCCGGCGCGCCGTGACTCAGCCTGAATTCGCCGCCCGCCTGGCCCCTCTCGCCAAAGGTGATCGCGAGGTCGTGCTCGATCAGTCCGCTGAAGCGTCGCACGCGTTTCTCGCCGCAGTCGTGACGCTGGCGGCGAAGGACCGGAAAAAGACCCGGCTATGGCTGATTTCCGACATGCCACGGCATCGCGAGCGGCTGGCCTCCGAGCTGGAATTGTGGGGCGTGAGCGGATTGGTGCTGCCGGATGGACCGGTGGAAACGGGCGATGGCACGATTGCGGATCCCGAGTCGGCAGCGGAGTGGTTTTCGGTATTGGAAATCCTCGCCCGCTCGGAAAGCTGCGTGGTGATCTGCGGCAGCGATGGGTTTTCCGGCAAAGCCCCCTCCCCTGCGGCACTGCGGGCGAGTCGCACACCGCTCAAGCCGGGGACGGCGCTCGATCCGGCTGAGTTGGCGAAATCTCTCACGGAGCACGGATACGAACGCGTGCCAACCGTCACGGCTCGTGGCCAATTCGCGGTGCGCGGCGGGATTCTTGATTTGTTCGCGTGGCAGGCGGCGAAACCGCTGCGGTTGGAATTTTTTGATACCGATTTGGAATCGATCCGTGAGTTCGATTTGGATTCCCAGGCATCGACTCTGAAGTTGCTAGAATCGGATCTGTTACTCGCCGAGCCGTCGTCAGAAGCGACTGTCGCCGACTATCGACGGAAGACGGATTTGATCATTTCATTCGGCGCGGAAATCGAGAAACCGGATGTGCGGATTCTCGAAGGTGCGGCGGAGTATAATAGCGAGGAAGATGACACGCTGGCCTGTTATGGAAGTCCGCTGGGCCTTTTCGAGGCGGGTGATTTCGTATTGGAGGAAACGCGGCGGGAGAATTTTTTCCGCCAAATCAACGATTGGAAACGCGATGGATGGGAGATTGCGATGGTCTTCGGCAACAAGGGCGAGCAAGAACGCTTCGCCGAGCTGGCGGGAAAAGACCTGGAGCGCGATCTCGGGCTGACACCCATTCGTGGGGAGCTATTAGCCGGATTTACGGTGCCGATTTCCAAGCTGGCGGTGCTGTCTTCGTCCGAGCTTTTTGGCCGCTACCGCACGCCAGGTGGGCCACGGCGATCGTTGTTGGAAAAGGCCAGGGCTGCCCGCGCTCGTGCGACGATTGACGAGATGGAAGAGGGCGACTTGGTCGTGCACTACGAATACGGTATTGGCCGTTTCAAGGGCATACAGCAAGGCGATGAAGGTGAAGAGCTGGTTTTGGAATACCGCGATGGAGGGTTGTTAGGAGTGCCACTGGAGCAGGCGCATCTTGTCGGGAAATACGTCGGCCTCGGCGGCAAGACTCCGGAGCTGAATAAGCTCGGTGGCGCTGCGTGGAAGACCGCACGGAAAGCGGCGGAGAAGTCGATCATGGACTACGCCGCACAATTGCTGCGGGTGCAGGCAGAGCGGCAGGGTGAAGTCGGCTTCGCCCATCCACCGGATTCGCGATGGATGTGGGAATTCGAGCGCTCGTTCCATTATACCGAAACGACTGACCAGCGCCGGGCGATCGATGAGACGAAGCTTGATTTGGAATCCACTCGGCCGATGGATCGGCTGATTTGTGGCGATGTCGGATTCGGCAAAACCGAGGTTGCGATCCGTGGCGCGTTCAAGGCGATCACCAGCGGCAAGCAAGTCGCGATTTTGGTGCCCACCACCGTTCTAGCAGAACAACACTGGCGGACTTTCCGGGAGCGGATGTCGGACTATCCGATCCGCATTGATTTGCTGAATCGTTTCCGCACGGCGTCGGAAATCAGGGAAACCTTGCGGGGGCTGGAAGATGGCTCGGTGGATCTGGTCATCGGCACGCATCGGCTGGTTTCCGGCGATGTGAAATTCAAAGATCTCGGGCTGGTCGTCGTCGATGAAGAGCAACGCTTCGGGGTGGCGCATAAGGAAAAATTCAAACAACTTTTCCGGCAAGTGGACGTGCTAACACTCTCCGCCACACCGATTCCACGGACGCTCTACATGGCGCTGATGGGTGCACGGGACATGTCCACCATCGATACTCCGCCGCCGAACCGGGTGCCGGTTTCCACCACCGTTTGTGCTTACGACGAGCGCATCATCCGCGATGCCATCCGCCGCGAGATGAAGCGTGGTGGGCAGACATTTTTCCTGCATAACCGGGTGAAAACCATCGACATGATGGCCTCAAAAATCCGTGAGTTAGTTCCCGAGGCGAAGGTGCTCATCGGCCACGGGCAGATGGACAAGGACGATCTGGAAGTGGTCATGCACGCTTTCGTGAAGGGCGAGGCGGATGTTTTGTTAGCGACGACCATCATCGAGACCGGCATCGACATCCCGAATGCCAACACCATCCTCATCGACCGCGCTGACCGCTTCGGACTGGCGGATCTCTACCAGCTCCGTGGCCGAGTAGGACGGGCGGGAGAAAAGGCCTATGCCATCCTACTCCTCCCGCGCGATATGATGACCGTGGGCGACGCGCGCAAGCGCATCAACGCGATCAAGGAATACACCGCGCTCGGCTCCGGATTTAAGATCGCGATGAAGGATCTGGAAATCCGTGGCGCGGGAAATTTGCTCGGCACCAAGCAATCCGGCCACATTTCTCAGATCGGCTTCGAGCTGTATTGCCAGCTTCTTCGCCAATCGGTGGAACGCCTCAAGGGTCGCAAAGACGCAACGCGAGGCGAAACAAGTTTCAAGGCAGATTTCATTTGTTTCAGCGAGACGGCCTATGCCCGCGAGGATCCGAAGCTCATTCTCCCGGCATTTTTACCCGCCGCTTGGCTGGAGGAGACCAAGGTCCGCATCACGGCTTACCGAGAAATCTCAGAAGCAGGCACCGAGAAATCTCTTGCCGCACTGGAAGCTTCGTGGCGCGACCGCTTCGGACGGATTCCCGAAGCGGCCGCAAGACTGATCGAAATCACCCGAATCAAATGCCTGGCTGCGGCAGAAGGCATCGCCTCGGTGGAAATTAATGGCCAACGGCTGATGCTTCACCGAAATGGAGATTACATTCTTCTTGAAGGGCGGAGGTTTCCCCGCTTGCAATCCGCCAGTCCGCAGGGGAAACTCACAGAGGCAGCGACTTTACTGCAAAACTTTTGATTGATCGAATGACTCTTATGAACCCACGTCTTGTGCTTCCCTTGGTGATTTTCGGAGCAGTATTGTCTGAGCAAGGCATTTCCGCGCAGCAGGCTCCACCGCAGCGGCCAAGCGGACCCATCGAGGTGAATAGCATCGCTGCCAAGGTGAATGGCCGGGTGATCACGACGAATCAGGTGAATTTCATGCTGGCCCCGGTTTACGCGCAGTTGGTCACTCAGTTCCCGCGTCGCGGTGCGCAGTTCGATGCGAAGTTCAATGAAACCAAGGGCAATATCATCCAAGAGCTGGTCGACCGGCAGATTATTCTCGATGAGTTCAAGCAACTCGGTGCCTCGATCAAGCCGAATTTGATTGATGAGGAAATCAAGCGCCAAATGCGCGAACTCTATAATGGCGACGAGGTCAAATTCCGCGAAGAGCTCAAACGCAGCCGCCTGACGATGGATGGCTATCGCGAGATGACCCGTGAGAAAATGGTGGTCCAAGCGATGCGTGCCCAACAATTTTCTGATGCCCCACCGCCACTTCCCAACGAGATCGAAAAGGAATACGCTGAGATCAAGGCCTCTCTCCGCGATGTAAGTAAGGACGTAATCAGTTTTCAAAAAATCTTCATTCCCGCATCGGATGCCGAAAATCCGCTGGCCACGCCCGAGACCCAGCTCGCTCTTTCTGAAACCGTCGCTGCCAAGCTCGCCGCAGGTGAAGACTTCACCGCGCTGGCCAAGACCTATTCAAAGGATGCCTTTTCGGAGGAAGGCGGACTCCAGCAGAATGTCCCACGGATCGACCTTTCACCTGAATTCGCAGCGATCATTTTCGACGCTTCCGTTGGAAAAATAGTCGGTCCACTGCGCGACCCACAAGGCTTCACCATCATCAAGCCGACCAAAATCGAGTTCGGTCCTTCTCCTCCACTCGACGCCAAAACTCGCGAGATGATCGAGCAGCGTGTCAGCAAGAAGAAGACGTCCGCACAATACGAAAAATGGATCGAATCCAAGCGCAAGCGAGCGATCATCAACATCAAGACAAGATAGTTAGGAGCTGCCTGACACTCGCTAGCTCCGGTTCTGGAATTTTCCTGAATTTCACACTTCCCCCTTGAAGACTTCGTCAATTTACTGAGCGCATGTCTCAGGAAATCGTTCTCAAACCTAAGGTCCAGCTGGGCGCCGTTGCCACCCATTTCAGGTTTATCGGCGGGATCGTCCCCGATGAAAATGGCAAATTCCCACGCGATCCAGATGGTGTTTTGCGCATCCTCTCAGAAATGAGAGCGCTTTGTGCGATTTCACCCGTCAAGATGGACATCGTGCAGATTTCCTACTTCGCTTCTTCCGATCCCACGGAAGTCTCCGAAATGGTCAACGGTCTCAAGGACTTGGACCTGGAAGTCCAATTCGTCATCATGGTCGGTGGCGCGAACCCGATGAATCCGGCAGACGAAGATGCCGTGATCGCGCAACTCGTCCCGAGCATCAAGTCTGCCATCCAACATGGCGTCCGCCACGTTTCATCCACTTCGATCGAGGAATGGATGAACTCGGATGAACCCCGCGTGGGCGAGGCCTTCGAGGCAGCCATCACCCAAAACGTGAAACTTCATCTGCGCGCCTATCAGGAAGCTGAGATCGAAGGATCTTGCATTGAGAATTGGCACATCGAGTTTCTCAGACCGGGTGAATTTAAGACATTCACGAATCTTGATCGAGGCTGGTCATTTGTGAAAGCCGCGAACAAAGCACTCGGCAAGCCGTTCTTCAAGTTGCTCGTCGATGCCGCGCATTGCGGTGACTCGGGCCTTACGATCGCCGAGAATCAGGCGCTCATCACGAAGATCTGCGAGGCGGGTGATTTCGGGATTTTCCATGCTTCTGCAAAAACCACTCGCGGCTGCCTATCCACCGACGATGGCTGGATCGGCGCACTGCTCACATCCGCCGCAGAAGCCGGTGGATTGAAGCACGTTTTCGTGGAGATGTTCGATCACTCAGATCCGACGCTTGAGCCCCTCAGAAATCTCGAACCCGGCCACGGGGTCGATACCCGCGACGGCCGGACTTACACGCAAGTGATGGCTGACGGATTGGGTGATATTGCCCGCCGCCTGAACAACCTGAAAGCCCGAGGATTACTCAAATCCTGATTTCCCCGATGAAATCAATCCATGGCGAAGCATCCTATCATCTCGCGACTGCGGAGCTGGATTTGGATGTAACTGCACGAGGTGGGCACTTGGCTCCGGTAGTTTTCCATCTGCCCGGCCGCGACGTTTCGCCCTATTCACTCGCACCTTGGGAGCCGGCGGACTGCCTGGATCTTCCACCGCTGCTGTCAGTCTTGCGCGGGGATTTTCTCTGCCTACCATTCGGCGGGCAGTTAGACGGTCCACCGCACGGCGAGACGGCGAACTGCGAGTGGACGAAGTTAGACTCGGATGAACGTTCGTTGCAGTTTGGGATCGAGACAAACGACGTTGGCGCGAAAGTGGTCAAAACCCTCGCAGCTCGCGAGGGCCAACACGCGATTTATTTCACCTACGAAATTTCCAATCTTGAGGGGGATTTCAATTATGGAAATCACCCGATTCTTGATCTTTCCTCGCTTCGAGAAGGAACCGCTCGGGTGACGACCAGCGCCTTCCGCTGGGCTTCGGTTTTCCCCGGACCCTTTTCAAATCCGGCAGACGGCGAGTCCCAAGCGCTCGCTGAAGGGGCCGGTTTTTCAGATTTGCGCGAGGTCCCACTTGCCGCAGGCGGCACCACCGATCTGACCCACTATCCTCAGCGCTTGGGAAATGACGACCTGGTGATGATGGTCAATTCCCCGAGCACTCCCGAGCAACCCTTCGCATGGTCTGCCGTGGTTCTGGATGGTTACCTCTGGTTTTCTTTGAAAAATCCGAGTGATTTCCCGGCGACGATGTTTTGGATGTCCAATGGTGGCCGCAGCGCTGCGCCTTGGAATAGGCAACACGTTGGCAGAATCGGCATCGAAGAAGTTTGCTCGTATTTCAGTAATGGCTTGGACATTTCCCGCCAGAACCTTCTCGCGGCTGAGAAAATTCCCACGACACGCCATTTCCGGTCCGAAGAAGTGGTCATACTGAGGATCATCCAAGGCGTCGCGCTCACGCCGGCTGGTTTTAGTGCCGTTCAGGGAATTTTACCGGATGGCGACCACCACATCATGATCACTGACGAGCACGGTCAGAAAATCCGCGTGATGCTTGATTGGGATTTTATCACCTCCCGGTAAATCGACTTGAAAGGATCCAATCCCAAGGACGTAATCACCCAATTCCAAAAACCAACAATTCCCAAATTTTCAAATCAATTCCCAATGAGCACACCCCTCACCACCGCCGATCTGTCCACCACTTCCACGAACCTCAAAGCCCTCATCGACGGTCACCTCGAAGACACCGGCGGACTGCTCCGGCTCTCCCCCACCTGGGTCCCCCGCTCTTTCCTGCAACCCGGCCTGCGCATCAAGCTGCACCCGGACGATACTTACGCCTACGGTCTCAACCGCGGCGGCATCGACGAGCGCTGGTTCGGCTCCACCACCGTCACTGCCAACGAAGGCCGCGCCGATGACGAAGGGCTTTCCTATATCGTCGTCGGCAACGAGCGCTTCACCCTGCGCGACGCGATCGCCGAGTCTGGAGTTCAAATCATCGGCAAGACGCTGTGGGAAAAATACGGGAAATGGCCGGTTTACTCGAAGTTTTTCGACAACATGGGCCCCATCCCCCACCACATGCACCAGAGCGCCGCGCAAGCCGCACTGGTCGGACAGGAAGGCAAACCGGAGTCCTATTATTTCCCACCGCAGCACAACAACGTCGGCAACAATTTCCCTTACACCTTCATGGGCTTCGAACCCGGCACCACCCGCGACCAAGTCCGCAAGTGCATCGCGAACTGGAACAAGGGCGAGAACGGCATCCTCGATCTATCAAAAGCCTATCGCCTCAAAGTCGGCACCGGCTGGCTCATCGATCCCTGCATCCTCCACGCCCCCGGCTCGCTTTGCACCTACGAACCGCAGTGGGGTTCCGACGTTTTCGGGATGTATCAAAACCTCGTCGAAGGCCGCGAAGTCCCATGGTCGCTGCTCGTCAAAGACATGCCCAAGGATAAGCACCAGGACATCGACTTCATCATCGACCAACTCGACTGGGAGAAAAACGTCGATCCAAATTTCAAAGACAACCACTACCTCGAACCCGTCACCGCCGAGCAAGGCGAGGGCTATCACGACAAGTGGATCGTCTATGGAAAAGTCGATGGCTTCCAGTATTTCACCGCCAAGGAAATCACCGTCGAGCCAGGTCAAAGCGTCACCCTCAAGGACAACGGCGCCTACTCGCTCATCGTCGTCCAAGGCGAAGGCTTTGCGAATAAGCTCCGCCTCAACTGCCCGAAACTCCTGCGCTTCAACGAACTCTCTAACGACGAGTTCTTCTGCACCGGGTCCGCCGCCCATCAAGGCGTCACCTTCAAGAACACCTCACTCACCGAGCCGCTCGTCGCCCTGAGATACTTCGGTCCCGAAGTGAATCCAAACGCCCCAGCGATGGGTGCTTACAAGAGTCAGTAGTTTGACTCACTTGCCACCCGTGAAGGACCGTCAACGCTTCGACTACGAAAGCCTACTCGCCCGCAACCCCATCGCCTCCAGCACCTGCGTCCTAAGAAAACAGGTCTCCATTTTCCAACCATGCACCGCTGCGATCCGTGATGCCTAACGCACCGATCCACCAAGCCCAGCTCGCCACCGAGCACTTTTTCCGCCATGAACACGGGCGGCTGGTGGCGACCTTGGTGGCGCAATTTGGCACGCGGCGGCTGCAATTGATCGAAGACGCGGTGCAGGAGGCGTTAGTGCGGGCCTTGCAGACGTGGCCGTATCGCGGCGTGCCGGACAATGCGGTGGCGTGGCTCACGCAGGCGGCACGGAATGTGATGCTGGATCACCTGCGCCGCGAGCAACGCTGGCAGAAGCGAGAGGAAGGCATCGCTGCGGAACACGAACGATGGTCGGGAAATGCAGATGATGCTCCGGCAAACGATGAGCTAATCCGTGATGACACACTGCGGCTCATTTTCATCTGCTGCCACCCACAGCTCTCTGCGGAAGCACAGGTCGCCTTGGCCTTGCGGACGCTCTGCGGATTCAGCCCGGCGGAAATCGCGGCAGCATATCTAACGAGCGAGGCGGCGATTTCCAAGCGCCTCGTGCGAGCCAGGCAGCGCATTCGCGAGCTGGAGCTGCCATTTGAACTCCCGAAACCTGGCGATCTCCCAGAACGCCTCGATAGCGTGCTCGCCACGCTCTATCTGCTTTTCAACGAGGGCTACAAAGCCTCCAGCGGTGATCAGCTCGTGCGCCAAGATCTCTGCCGCGAGGCGATCCGACTCACCCGCATTTTGCTAGAAAATCAAGACTGCGCCACGCCACGCGCTCATGCGTTGCTCGCCCTCATGCTGCTGAATGCCGCGCGGCTCGATGCCCGCACCGATGATGCGGGAAATCTTCTGCGCCTGCATGAGCAAGACCGCGCCGCATGGGACGCTGCGATGATCGGTGAAGGAATCAACCAGCTCGCCGCATCCGCGCAAGGCGCGAAAATTTCCGCACTCCACATCGAAGCAGGCATTGCAGCGTGCCACAGCACCGCACCTTCTGCGGCGGATACAGACTGGCCGCGCATCGTGTCGCTCTATCGACAGCTTCAGGAAATTGCGCCCTCGCCGCTGGCGACCTTGAATCGCGCCATCGCCATCGGGCGTGCCAGCGGTGCGAGAGCCGGGCTGGAAGCGCTGAACGAAGTCTCCGGGCTGGACGGCTATCATCTGCTCCATGCCGCGCGCGGAACGTTCGCAGCAGAGTGCGGGGACAAATGCGCGGCCATCGTTCATTTTCGCCAAGCCCTCGCCACCGCCATCGTTTCCTCAGAGCGCGAGTTCCTCGAAAGACAGCTTCAGAATCTGGACGGAGCGTGGAATCCAGAGACTGCGATAGCG
>JANPAU010000211.1:0-2494 GCA_031430055.1 Akkermansiaceae bacterium
GAGCAGAAGGCCACGATGATCATCGAGCACCTCGCCTACGATCCCATTGAGGGAAGCTATGACTCCAAGATTTTCACCGCTGAGAAAAACGAGGACGAATTCGGCAGCGCCTTCAAAGCGAAGAATCACATTTACGACTACGTCTTCACCGACTCCAAGGTGGAGCGCGCTTTCGCCGAAGAGCTCGATACCAACGCCGAGGTGAAGGTTTATGCAAAGTTGCCGAAGGGTTTTTCCATTCCCACGCCCGTCGGCGACTACAACCCGGATTGGGCCATCGCCTTCGACTCCGGCAAGACGCGCCACGTGTTTTTCATCGCGGAAACCAAGGGCAGCATGTCGTCGTTAGAACTCCGCGAAATCGAACAGGCCCGCATCAGCTGCGCCCGCAAGTTCTTCGCCAAAATCACCTCCGACGAAGTGCGATACGACGTGGTGAACAGCTACGAGAAGCTGATGGAGTTGGTGAAGTGAATTTTCTAACAATCCAAACCATGCCCCCGCACCCCGCACCCAATAGATGATCCGGAAAGTCGAAGAGCTTTCCGACAGGCCGGTGCATCTCAGCAAAGATCCTAGATCGCAGGCAAGAAAGTTCTCGTCCTCCGCAAGGACGACCAAACCTGGAAAGTCCGCCTCACCGACGAGGAACTCCCCAAACTCATGTGGGAGGGCTGCGAGTGATCGATACGGCTTCAAAGGTTGACAATTTACTTAAAATCGTCGATTTCGTAACCCATGAATGAAATGACCAGCAAACAACGTTTCGGCGGGCGGCTCCGGCGCGCGCGGTTGATGCGCGGGCTTTCCCTGCGTGAAGTGGCGGTGAAATTGGGGGAGGCGGGACACAAACTGTCCCACGCGGCGCTACAAAAATACGAAAAGGGTGAGATGGGCCCGGATTCGCAGGTATTGCTGGCTTTGGCACGGGTGTTCGGGCTGGATGCCGGCTTTTTCTTCCGCCACAAAGCGGTGGAGTTGGGAACCATTGAATTCCGGAAGTTGACGGATTTCCCGCAGCGTGAAGTGAACCGGGTGCGGGAGGAGGCGGCAGACTTTTTTGAAAAATATTTGCAGGTCGAGGAAATCCTGGAAATCACGGTCGAGCCGCTACTCCGGGCGGATCTTTCTCGTTTGCCTGCGGATGATGAGGAGGCACTCGGCTTGGCGACAGAGGAGGCTGCGGAAAAAATCCGCGAGGCATGGAAGCTGGGAGAAGATGCGATTTTCAACGTTCGGGAGACACTGGAGGAGCATGGGATCAAGGTGGCCGAAGTGGAGTCTCCGGAGAGTTTCAACGGATTTTCCGGCTGGGCTGACGAGCGGACTCCGGTGATCGTGCTTGCCCGCTGGCTGGATGGTGATTTGCCGCGCAAACGCCTCACGGCACTTCACGAACTGGGACATCTGGTATTGAAGCTGCCGGATGGGATTTCCCACAAGCTGAAGGAGTCTCTATGCTACCGCTTCGCTGGGGCGTTGTTGCTTCCCGCCGGGGCACTGCGCGCGCGGGTGGGCACAAAGCGGCCAGACGGAATCAGCTATCGCGAGCGCATCGGCATCAAAGAAGACCGGGGTATTTCCGTCGCCGCACTGATGCGCCGGGCGAAAGACTTGGGAATCGTCTCTCCGGCAAGCTATAAGTCGTTCTGCTTCCAAAATCGCATGAACCGGAAAGCGGAGCCCGGTCGCTGGCACGGGGTGGAAAAATCCGACCGCTACGAGCAGATGGTGTGGCGGGCAGTCTCCCAGGAACTCATCACACGGGCGAAGGCAGCGGAGTTGCTGGATGTCACGCTGCGCGAACTTGACCATTTATTCGCCTCGGTAGCGGCTGATTACTCATGAAAGTCGCCGTCCAGGATGCCAATGTGCTGATAGATCTGGAATTGGCGGGATTATTCGATCCTTGGTTCCTGCTGGGCATCGAAACGCACACCACGGATTTGATCAAGGAAGAACTCCGATCCGGAGGGCATGTCTTGGCGCTGGGTTATTTCGCAAGCGGGCAAGTGCAGGAACACCGGTTGACATTCGAGGAGTTGGAACGCGTTTCCGACCTGGAAAGGGAGGTGGGAAGCAAGGCGAAGTTCAACGATTGCTCTGTGCTCCACTTGGCGATGAAGCTGGATGCCGTGCTGATCTCGGGCGATAAGCCGCTGAGAAACGCGGGATTCGCCCGGAACGTGGAAGTCCACGGGACTTTGTGGATCATGGATTTGCTGGTCGAGGGAGGCCTGATCACGGGAGACGTCGCCTGCGCCAAGTTAGAGCACCTGCTGTCCTTGGAGCGGTATCTTCCGAAAGCCGAGTGTCATGTTCGCCTCAAGAAATGGGGAAAGAGAGCACGGATATGAACACGTGGTGTAAAAAACAGAAGATCAACGTGGTCGATGGCGAGTTCGCCGTGATCTACGTCAACGGCGACCACCATTTGGAAAACCTCCGCCGCGACGACCAGACCCGGAAAGTCCGCCTCACCGATGAGGAGTCC
>JANPAU010000212.1:0-4017 GCA_031430055.1 Akkermansiaceae bacterium
AGAGTGCCCGCCTTCGGAGACAGGCTCGATGTTAAACAGCCGCTTCAGTAGCCAGTTGGCAGTGCCGTTGAGGACGATGATCGCCCAGTGGGCGGAGCGGTAGAACGCGTGGAGAGGACCGGAGAGGGCCATCGTGACCGAGCGCGAAATCCTCATCAACGCCCTCGGCCTCAACGAACTCTGGGTGCGCGATGTCATGACCCCTCGCAACAAAGTGGTCATTCTCGATGCGGATCAACCCTTCGACAAGGTTTTGGAAATCGCGATGCGCAGCAAGCACACGCGCTTTCCACTGGTCAAAGGCCACCTCGATCACGCCATCGGCCTGATTCACATCAAGGACTTGTTCAAGCTCATCAACGAGCCCGACCCGGATCTCATGCGCATCAAGCGCGAGTTGAAAATCGTGCCCGACACGATGCCGCTCGATACCCTACTCCAATTCTTCCTCCGCGAGCACGCCCACTTGGCGATGGCGGTGGATGAGTTCGGCACACCTGTCGGGATCGTATTTCTCGACAACGTCATGGAAGAACTCGTCGGCGACATTCAAGACGAGTTCGACAACGAGCGCTCATCTTTCACCAAGATCAACGAGGATGAATTCGTCATCGAAGGTGCCATGACCCTCAACGACCTCGCGGGTCACGTCCCTGAACTCTTCCTCGAGAGCGGCGAAGTGACCACCATCGGCGGTTACCTCACCCAGCAGCTTCAGCGATTCCCCGAAGTCGGAGAGACCGTCGAAGTGTTAGGCTATGAAGCTCGCGTAACCAGCACCGATGGCCGGCGAGTGGGACAAGTCCATTTTCGCAAGCTGACGGACCCTGCGGATGAAGAGGAAAAGAAAAATCGCGCCTTGGTCGATTCCGAGTAACTTGTGGTTGCCTCCATCGTTGGAAGCTTAAAGAAACCACCCTCCCGATGAGCCGCTGTTGCAAGCCCCCCATTCCAGAGCCGGAACTCAGCTGCTGCCATGGCGCTCACCACTCCAGTGCGGTCACTCCATCATCCGCCGCCAAGTATTTCTGCCCGATGTGTCCCGGCGTGGAATCCGAAAAGCCCGGCGACTGCCCCAAGTGCGGCATGGCCTTGGAGCGGAATCCTGCCGCAGTTGATTCAGACGAAGGGGGAACCGACGAACTCACTGAAATAACTCGCCGGATGTGGATCGCGGCTGGATTCACCCTGCCCGTTTTCATCCTTGCGATGGCTCACTTCATTCCAGGGCTGGGTGAACACTCGTGGGCAACGGGGCCGACTTCGCGCTGGATCCAGTTCATTCTCACCACGCCGGTCGTCGCTTGGGCAGGGTGGCCACTTTTCCGCCGTGGCTGGAGGTCGTTGCTCACCGGACACTTAAATATGTTCACCTTAATCGCCATCGGAGTCGGGGCGGCGTATGCCTTCAGCGTCGTCGCCATGCTCATGCCCGGCGTATTTCCCCACCCCATGCGACACGGTGGAAACGTTCCGATCTACTTTGAAGCGGCCGCCGTAATCATCGTGCTGGTCATCCTCGGGCAAGTGTTAGAAATCCGCGCCCGCAGCCGCACCGGCACCGCGATCAAGGCCTTACTCAATCTCTCCCCGCCGACAGCCCGCCAAGTCGCTCCGGGCGGGGACAATGTCGTCCCACTCGATCAGGTGAAAGTCGGAGATTGGCTGCGCGTCGTCCCTGGCGACAAGATTCCCGTGGATGGAATGTTAGTCGAAGGTCACTCCCATGTCGAAGAATCCATGATCACAGGCGAAGCACTCCCCGTGGAGAAATCGCAGGGTGATCCCGTCACCGCTGGCACCGTCAATGGCTCCGGTAGTTTTATCATGCGCGCCGAGCGGGTGGGAAGCGATACGTTGCTCGGACAAATCGTTAGAATGGTGGCCGAGGCTCAACGCAGTCGCGCACCCATCCAAGGTCTAGCCGATCATGTCGCCGGTCTTTTCGTGCCGGCGGTGTTAGTCATTTCCGCCCTCACTTTTGCACTCTGGCTGTGGCTTGGCCCCGAGCCGAGACTTGCCTACGCCATCGTCAATGCCGTGGCCGTACTCATCATCGCCTGCCCCTGTGCGCTCGGTCTCGCCACACCGATGTCGATCACAGTCGGCATCGGTCGCGGTGCCGAGGAGGGAGTGCTCGTGAAAAACGCCGAAGCGCTCGAACGCTTGCAAAAAGTCACCACCCTCGTCGTGGATAAAACCGGCACTCTCACCGAAGGCAAGCCCAAGCTCGTGGATCTCCTCCCAGTCGCAGACCGGGACCCTAATGAGCTCTTGTACCTCGCCGCATCCCTAGAACAAGGCAGCGAGCACCCACTCGCCGCAGCTATCGTGCAAGGCGCCAAGAATCGAGGCATCCCCCTCGCACCACTCATCGATTTCCGCTCCGCGGCTGGCGGCGGAGTGCTTGGAACCATCGCCGGCCGCGCGCTGATGATCGGAAAACCGGATTTCCTCAGAAACGAAGGCATCATCGGCCTAGAGTCGCTGGAAACATCCGCCGTAAAATTTCAGAAAGAAGGAAAAACCGCCATCTTCGTCGCCATTGATGGCCAACCCGCCGGAATCCTTGCCGTGGCGGACCCCATTAAATCCACCACCCCCCAAGCGATCCGAGAACTCCACGCCCTTGGAATCCAACTCATCATGCTTACAGGCGACAATCGCCGGACCGCCACCGCCGTCGCCAAACAACTCGGGCTCGACCAAGTGGAAGCGGAAATCGAACCCGCCGGGAAAATCGCCTTCATCCAGAATCTTCGCGCAAAGGGAATCCACGTCGCCATGGCGGGCGATGGCATCAACGATGCACCCGCCCTCAGCGCCGCGGATGTTGGAATCGCCATGGGCACCGGCACCGACGTGGCCATGCAGAGCGCCGGCATCACCCTTGTGCGAGGAGATCTCCGAGGCATCGCCCAAGCCATCCGCCTCAGCCGCGCTACCATGCGCAACATCCGCCAGAACCTTCTTTTTGCCTTTCTCTACAATGCCCTAGGCATCCCGGTGGCGGCCGGTCTGCTTTACCCCTTCTTCGGCCTTCTTCTCAGCCCGATCCTCGCTGGAGCCGCCATGAGCCTAAGTTCCGTCTCCGTCATCAGCAATGCCCTCCGCCTGAAAAACGTCAAATTGTAACTCGTCGAACCCACACCATTCACCTCCGATCCATGACCGACGATTTACTTCCAGACTTGATCGCCGCTGTCGAGCAGCAACTCACCTCTCCAGAAACTCTCTATGTCACAAAAACCCTCGACCGGTTAGTAAAACTCGGATTGGATGCCCTCGAAGCGAAAACCCAAATCGCCCTCTGCCTCGGCGAGGAAATGGACGTCATTCTCAGAACCCGCAAACCGTTCGACGAAGAATCCTATCGCGCTCGCCTCGACGCCCTGCCAATGCCTAACGGGTAACCACCATGGTAAAGCTTTCACGAATGATGGCTGCTCAAGCTGAAAAGCGCCGGCATCTTGCCCACGAGTTTCACCTCACCCCCGTGACACAGGCATTCCTCCCAGCTTTCATTCATTCATCTTCTTCCCAATCCAAAATCCAAAATCAACCGATCCACCGAACGCACCCAAGCCTATTTCGATGCCCTTGGTCGCTCGGCCTCCATCGCCGATTGGCAATTCCGCCAAGCCGTGGATGCCGCCCGCATCCTCGCCTGCGATATCCTCGCCATTCCCTGGGCAGCCTCCTTCCCCTGGCAATCCCTCGTCGAACAAGCCCGCTCTTTGGAACCGGACCACCGCACCCTCGCCCGTGAAACGATCCAGGTAGCTGGAACGTCCCCGCTCCAGTCCGTTCCCGGAGCGTCTCACTCCGAGGATCCCGCTGTCGAACTCACCAACCTCATCGATGCCCTCCGCCGCGCCGTCCGGCTCAAAGGTCATGCCGTTGCTACCGAGGAAACCTACGTTTATTGGAACCGCCGCTTCATCCGCTTCTGCCACCAGAATATCTTTTTTCCCTCCGCCACACTCTGCCCTCATCCACGCACCGGTCGCGTCGCCC
>JANPAU010000213.1:0-4329 GCA_031430055.1 Akkermansiaceae bacterium
CCCGCCGCCAGAAGCTGGTCATGGACAATCGCAGTGCCACTCCGCAGGCGACTAATACCCAGCTCGACCGCGCTGCGGAAGCCAACCCCGTGCTGCGCGGTGGCTATAACTACGACCCCAAGCAGTTCGATCGTTTTCTCGAAGGCAATACCGCTGACGAAAACGCCGCACTCAAGGAAATCGCTAACCGCATCGTCACCCAACAGCTCGCTGCCGAGCCCGCGCCCGTCGCGCTCGACGTCACGCTGCCGGAGCGCGGCACTGTGCTCACCTTCGGCCGCAGCGTGCAAGTGGACGGCCAGCGCCCCATGGCAATCACGCTCGATCTCAAGCGCAGCGGCAGCGGCTTCGCCTGGCTAGCGGTCATGCTCTGCCTTCTGCTAGGCGTCATGGGTGCTGTGGGGAGGAAGTCGTCCATGAAGAATGACATCTGAGCTATTTCTCGACACTTCATTAAGACCAGAGCCGCTGGTCGGAATTGAACCGACGACCTATTCATTACGAATGAATTGCTCTACCCCTGAGCTACAGCGGCGTCGTGCAGGACGCGCAGGACTATCTTTGGCGCAAGCAGCTCATCGCTGAATCACTTACGGCTAATGGAAATGGTCTTAGCATGTCAGGCAGGGTTGGCAATTTCAAATTTAGCGATGAATGGGGAAATCCTGTGTGCCGTTTCCAAAGCGTGGAATTTTTTCCATCAGGCGGCATTCGCATTGCGTCCGGTCACTTGGTGGTGGAACTCTACTTTCTCACTCCTTCCAACCATGAATCACGAACCACAAGCCATCGAAGTCGAGATCGTCGAAATCGATGGCATCGCGCCGCCCGCGAAGTTTGACCGCTCGGATGCGTCGTCCTCTGATCCTTCAGGGCGGGAGCAGCCGAAATGGAAGCAATGGAGGGGTCGCGTTCAGCAACTCGACAGCCGCTGGTGGCCCTTGTGGGTGATTCTTGGGGCGATCATGATTGTGCTATTGCTCACCGTCGGGCTGTTTTTGGGAATCATTTTCGTGATTTTCTTGGCGTTGAGGGGAATCGCTCGAGCCATTTTCGGGTGAGGCGAGGGATTGCCCAAATCGCGGGGCAATCGCATCGCCGGAATTGACACAGCGGCCCCACGCTCGCCACGTTCTTCGCATGTCACGTTTTGCCAATAAAGTTGCGGTTGTCACTGGAGGAGGTCGCGGAATCGGTCAGGAAATCGCCCGGGCCCTTGCCGCAGAAGGGGCCAAGGTCGCCGTCGTCAGCCGGAGTGCTTCAAGTTGCGGAAAAGCGGCAGATGAGATTAACGCCGCGTTCCCCGGATCCGCCATTGCCTACGCCGTGGACGTCGCTGACCACGGGGCGGTGCAAGAGCTTGCGAAAAAAATCGGCGATGAACTTGGGACTGTGAACATTCTCGTCAACAACGCTGGCGTCACTCGCGATGGACTGCTCATGCGTATGAAGGAAGACGACTGGGACACCGTGCTCGACACCAATCTCAAGGGCGCATTCAACACGGTCAAAGCTTTCATGCGCGTCCTGATGAAAGCGGAGGACCCACGCATTATCAATATCGCCTCGGTTATCGGACTCATCGGAAATGCGGGCCAAACGAATTACTCCGCCAGTAAAGCCGGTTTGATCGGTTTCACCAAGGCAGTCGCCCGCGAACTGGCGGGCCGCAGTGTCACTTGCAATGCCGTGGCGCCCGGATTCATCACCACCGACATGACCGACGAACTCCCGCAAGCTCTCAAAGACGCGGTGATCGCGAAAATTCCGCTCAGTAGCTTCGGCGAGACCCGGGACATCGCTGCGGTCGTCACCTTCCTTGCCAGCTCGGAAGCCCGCTACATCACCGGCCAAGTCATCGCTGTGGATGGTGGGATGACGATGTAAACTTGTTTCAACATTGTCAAAAAATGAACCTTATTCTCCTCCGCCACGGAAAAGCTGAAGACAATCACGTCGATGGTGACTTCTCGCGTGCCCTTGTGGACAAGGGCCGCAAGCAAGCACGCCGCGCGGCCAAGCTGTTGAAAGCTGCGGGTGTCCTTCCCGAGATCGTTCTGACCAGCCCGCTCGTCCGTGCTCGTCAGACGGCAGAAGAATTTTGTCAGACGGCGGGCATCCCTGGCGCAACGATCCAAGGCTGGATTGCTTGTGGTATGACTCCGGAAAAGGCGATGGCTGAGCTGGCCGCCTTCAAGGATTTCAAGAGCGTTGCTATTGTCGGTCACGAGCCAGATTTTTCAGAATTTCTCCAGTGGCTGCTCGGAGTGAACGGCGGCAGTATCGAGGTCAAAAAGGGTGCGATCGCGAGTATTCAGATCAATCCCCCGGCACGCTGCGGGACGCTTGCGTTTTTGATACCGCCCTTGCTTGCGAAGGATTTCGATTCGTAAGAGACGCAATTTTAAATTGCAGCGATTTTTTTCAGGCCGCCTCTTATGAATGGTCAATGAGGGTAATAGGAAGATCTAGGCACCCAAATCAGGCGGATTTTACGGATCTCTGATTTTTGATTCGGCTTGTCAGCTGACAGCGTTGATCTGACGGAGGTGTCACCGGATGGTGCTTGAAGTAAGTGATTGTAGACGCTAAGCCTCAACCATGAAAGTAGTTTGCACCCTGCTGATAGGCTTAATTTTGGCAGCTGCCGATTTGCAGGCATCCACAATCATCGCGCCAAGCGATAATCCTTTGATAAGTGCCCAAATGTACCGGGACGAGGCTGATCTCTATCCCATGGTAGGCAAGGTCACAGGTTCGAGTTTAAGTGGTTCCGGAGTCTTGATTTCTGATCGCTGGGTATTGACCGCAGGACACATCGCTCGGGACAAGGCGGGCGGCACGTTCAGTGTAGGCGGCACCGATTACAGGATTTCTAACACGATCATTCATCCTAGCTATGTTTTCGGACGAGACCCGTTTGATATCGGATTGGTTTATCTATCAAGCCCCGTCACCACGTCGAATGCAGCGACGATGATCCGCTTCAGCGAACCGAACTCGATTCTCGGACGAGAGGCGACTTGGGTCGGGCACGGTCTAACTGGCACGGGAATCACCGGAGCCCAAGATCCATTGGGTTTCCGCGCGTTTACCAACGTCATCGATGTCATGGGTCCCGCCTATGGCCTGACAGCGACGTCGTTTGTCGCGGATTTTGACCGGCCCGATGGCTCGACCAATTCAGGGAGTTTATCGAGTGCCACCGCGACCCGACTCGAAGGCAATGTAGCAGCTGGCGACAGCGGCGGCGGAGTCTTCGTGACCGTGGGTGGCAGCCGTTATTTAGTGGGCATCAACAGTTACACCGGGCGCTTCAACTTCGGCGCGGCATCGAGTTACGGCAGCATCAGCGGAGCGACGAATTTGGATCTCTTTCATTCCTGGATTTTTGATCAAACCAGCATTGCCGCCGTTCCCGAACCATCCAGTGTCTGGATTTGCGCCATCGGACTCTTACTCGGACTGCGCAGACGCCGTTGATTTTCAACTGGTCTGCGGTTTTGGTTGCAAGCGGCCAACTCTCCCGTGAGTGTCTGCCCGCCTAGTTTCCATCTCATCTGCAATGAAAGTCGTCGCCATCGCCAACCAAAAAGGCGGCGTGGGTAAAACCACCACCGCACTCAATCTCTCCGCCGCTCTCGCGATGCGTGGTCAACGAGTGCTTTTGGTCGATCTCGACCCCCAAGCGAACTGCACCAGCGGCCTCGGCATCGAAGCTCCGGATGGTTGCAGCATGTATCCGGTGCTGATGGGAGAAGCCACGGTCCACCAGCAAATCCTTGCCACGGGACGGGAGAATCTCTCGCTGCTGCCCTCGGAAATGGACCTCGCGGGAGTGGAAATCGAGCTCGCCCGCAGCGACGACCATCTTACTCGTCTGCGGACCATTCTCCAAGCCCTCAAGCCCAACGACCTTTTTGAATACTGCATCCTCGACACTCCGCCGTCGCTCGGTGTGCTGATGACTTCTGCGCTCGCTGCAGCGGATGAGATTTTGATTCCGCTCCAGTGCGAATGGTTCGGCCTCGAAGGCTTGGCAAAGATCGTGCATGTCATCGATCATATCCGTGGCTCCGATGCGAATCCGGGCATCAAGTTAGAGGGCATCGTCATGACGATGTATGATGGTCGCACCTTGCTCTCTCGGCAAGTCGTCGAGGAAGTCGCCAAGTTTTTCCCAGATCAAATGTATACCACCATGATTCCACGGACGATCCGGATCGGGGAGGCACCGAGTCACGGCAAATCGATCTTCGAACACGACGGCAACGGTCTCGGTGCGCAAGCTTATGGAGCCATGGCCGACGAGTTTCTCACCCGCCACTC
>JANPAU010000214.1:0-2679 GCA_031430055.1 Akkermansiaceae bacterium
AAAAAAATCGCGACGAATACTACCGGCTTCTTCAAGAAATCCGCATTTCTGGCGATTGGGAAGAATGGCTCACTTTCTTCCTTACTGGCGTGCTAGAGACCTCACGTGCCGCCACTCAGACCGCGCGAAATTTACTCCAGCTTTTCGGGCGGGACGCTGCCGCCCTACAACCCCAGGCCGCATCGGTCATCCGCTTGCATCAACACCTTCAGCGCCGCCCGGTTACCAGCGTCGCAGAAGCGGCCCGTGCGCTTGGCGTTTCCACTCCTACCGCCATCAAGGCCCTCGCGACTCTGGAAAAGTGCGGTGTTGTCCATGAAATCACCGGCCAGAACTATCGCAAGCTCTACGCCTACCGCAGTTACTTGGATATCCTCCATGCCGATACCCTTTGACGAACTGCTTTCCCTTGAGTCCGGCTGGCATAATGGTGCTGGGATCGCTCCCAACAAGGAATTTTGGGGAACCACGGATGGACACGGATTGGGAAAAGAAAAAACTGATTCTTCACCTGACATCCGTGTTCATTCGTGTCCATCTGTGGTTCCTCTTATCCAAGCCGGAGAGGAATTCATCGATATCTTCGGCAACGACACCATGATTCTGGTGCCAGTGGATGTGGGGTAATTACCAATCCTTTCTGAACTCCTAACGCCTCATGTCCGTCAAAGCCACTTGGAAAGTCAGTGCCGCCGTCATGGCGAGCCGAGTGCTGGGATTGATCCGGGATCAGGTTTTCGCGGTCATGTTCGGCTACGGCGTGCTCACGGACTGTTTCAACATCGCCTTCCGCATCCCGAATTTGCTGCGGGATCTGTTTGCCGAGGGCGCACTGTCGCAGGCGTTTGTTACGATTTTTTCAAAACGCATCAAAGAGTCTGGCCCGGAAAGCGCGTGGCCGCTTGCCGCACGGATGATCACAATTGTGGCGATCTTGATGTCGGTGATCACGCTGCTAGGAATTGTTTTTTCGCCGCAGCTTGTCCATTTGCTCACCTCATTCGGTAGCAACACCTTCGGCCCGGAGGAGGTCGCGCTGACGGTGAAGATGACGCGGATCATGTGGCCCTTCATGCTGCTCGTGAGTCTGGCGGCACTGGTGATGGGGATTTTGAACTCTCGTAAAATCTTTGGGATTCCTGCGTTGTCCTCGTGTTTTTTCAATCTTGGCTCGATCGTCGCTGGGAGTGGTATCGGCTTGTGGATGGACCCTCAATGCGGGCCGCGAACGATGATTGGAATGTCCATCGGAGTGCTGGTGGGTGGCCTCGGGCAGTTGCTTTTCCAGCTTCCTTCACTTCATCGACTGGGCTTTCGTTTTCGTCCTAACTGGAATTGGAATGATTCCGATGTGCGGAGAATCTTCACGCTCATGGGGCCGGCCGTCATCTCCGCTTCGGTAGTGCAGATCAACGTGGTGATCAATTCCCAGTTCGCCACCTCCATCGGCCCGTCTGCGGTGAGCGCACTGAATGGTGCATTTCGGTTGATGCAGCTTCCCATCGGCGTTTTCGGTGTGGCGGTGGCCACCGTTACTTTGCCGGCGATGGCGCTGGCCGCTACGGGAAAACTCGGTGACGAGTTCCGCGGAGTGCTCTCCCGTGGGCTACGCTTAGTGGCATTTCTCGTACTGCCTTCGGCGCTGGGACTGTGCTTTCTCGCGGAGCCGATCATCAGTGCGCTGTTCGAACACGGTCGATTTTCGGTGGCTAACAGGATTTCTACCGCATCTGCTCTTCAAGGCTACGGCGTCGGACTCCTCGCCTACTCTTGGCTCAAGGTGTTGCAACCGGCATTCTATGCGGCAGATCGCCGATGGGTGCCCATGTTAGTAAGCTTCTTCGCGATTGTGCTGAGCGTGTCCTTGAACTGGTATTTCGTCATCGTCCAAGGCATGGGGATTCAATCTCTGGCATTGACCACCAGCATAGTTGCTGTTGCGAATTTCATCATCCTCTATTTCGTCATGTCACGCATCACCTCAGGTCTGGAAACTCGTGCGTTGTTGGTAGTCCTTGCGAAACTTGGCCTCGCTGGATTTGCGCTGATAGGAGTTTGCAAAGTCGCCAATCATTATCTGTTTACGGATCTTGCCGCCATGAGTCCATTCGCTCGGGTCGCAGGGTTAGGCGTGGTGATTCCCATCGCGGGGATGGTTTACTTTGCCATGGCGCGATTGTTGAAAGTCGAAGAGGCTGGAGAGTTCATCGATACCGTCCAGCGCCGCTTCAAAAAGAATTCGACAATCGACTGAGTCGATTGCGGAACATGCTGAATACCTCCACGGGATTTGGATGCTTTTGCCAGAAGCATGGAAGAAAAAGCCGTGCTGCCGGACACACCGGGTGGATCTTCCCCGATCCGGCTTTCACATTCTTTCGAGCCACCGCTTGCCCTCTGTCGTCGGGTGGATAAAGTCACGCCGCCCGATGTCTGATTCCTTCGTCCACCTTCACCTTCACACTGAATTTTCGCTACTCGACGGCGATGTCGATTTCTGCCAGAGCCGCCGCGTCGAAGTCATCGCTGATGTATTAAAAAATACGGCGAGTGCAGTGTTTGGCGGATTCAAACTGTTAGCGAATATCTAGAAGAGGATTTGTTCCGTCTGGTTGGTTGTATGGTTTAGTTGGTCCTTCGCGGAATTGCGGGATGGAACGGAAGGGCGAGCGGAGCGAG
>JANPAU010000215.1:0-11814 GCA_031430055.1 Akkermansiaceae bacterium
CGATCCCGCACTTGCGTTTCCGAAGTTACGGATCGCGAAATTTCTCTTGAAGAAGAAGCTTGGACTGCGGGGGCTACTGGACGTGATTCCGCTGGATGCCTCTTTGGTGAAGGGATCGCACGGCAGAGATCACGTGCCGGATGGCGAGTGTCCTGTGCTACTAGGAACCTCGTATCCAGTAAAATCTGCCGAGGATGTGCATCAGGCGATTTTGGACGCCGCGCGGTGATTCTAGCGTGGTGCGATGACCACCGCGTGCTCGTCGTAGCGGGCCTTGGTTCCGGTCTGATCCAAGAGGTATTTCATGACGGCTTGCGATGGCATGCTCTTGAGATTCAGAGAGATTTTCCGCTCAGCGAGCAGGTTTTTGGGATCTTCGATGACAAAATTCGGCGTTACTTCATCCTTGGATTGTTTCTCGATGATTAAGCTGAAGGCTTCGAGTGATTCCTTGAGAGTCGCGTTGTCGAGTTGGAAAACGGGGATGATGACCGCCCCGAATTTCGCTTCGCGGCCTTTTGCAGCGATGCCTGCGGAGGTGAGTTTCAATTGGCCGAGGCTGAAGCGGGCGTTGGCATTTGTGGGATCCGCTTTGAGTGCATCCGTGTAGAATGTTTTGGCCGCCGTGGGATCGCCTGCCTTCTCGGCGGCGAGGCCTTTTTGATAAAGCGAAGTGGCTTGTTGAGCGGGGGACTGGCCGAGCACTTGGGAAACCATAGTGCAGGCGACGACGATTTTGATGAGTTTGGACATAGGATTTAGGGATTAACCAATTCGACTGCTAACACGCATTCCGAGGGGGCACAATCGGTAAAGTGAAAATGTCCAAGCAAGCGGGAAATCTCTCTTCTCGCCGGAGTGATAAGCTTTGATTGCTTCCTCGAAAAAATCGGGTCAAGACTCGCCCGTGAATCCGGCTCTTGAAACGATGATGCTCCTCTTCTCCGCAGAGAGAGGGATCTCCGTGCCGCCGCGAGCCTTATTCATCGGCGCGGAGATGCATCCGGCGTTGAAGGGATGGCCGGATCTGATGGGTTGGCAGCCGCTCAAGCCGCGCGCGGCGACATGGGAGCAGGCTGGATTTTCTCGCAGCGACGAGGTCCCAGATGGAAAATGGCCACTGGTGCTCGTCTTGCCCGGCAAGTCGCGGGACGAGGCGCTCGCTTGGTTCGCAATGGCACGTGACCGGCTCGAACCCGGGGGGAAACTCGTCGTCGCCATGCCCAACACGGCTGGAGCTGGGCGTTTTGAAAAGGAACTCTCCGAGGCCACCGGCAACATTGTGTCGATTCAAAAACACAAATGCCGTGCTTTCTATGCGACAGAGGATGGCGCTTGGAGCGAGGAGATCTTCGCTGAATGGCGGGCACTTGGCGGACTTCGCGAAATCTCCGGATTCACCGTGCAAGCCGGGATTTTCAGCAGTGATCACATCGATCCCGGTTCGCAATTGCTTGCTGATCATTTACCCGCCCATTTGCACGGAAACGTCGCTGACCTCGGTGCCGGCTGGGGATTTCTATCGGACGCGGTGCTCAAGCGCTCCCCGAAGATTCAGCATCTCGACTTGTTCGAGGCGGATGCCCGCGCGCTGGCCTGCGCCCGCTTGAATCTTGCGAGTTTTGAGTGCTCAATCGGCTATCATTGGCACGACGTCACTATCGGAATCACTGGCGTCTATGATGCAATCATCATGAATCCGCCGTTCCACACGGGCCAAGTGAAGGATGTGGATCTCGGCCGGGCGTTTCTCAAGGTCGCTGCTGCGGCTCTGAAACGTGGGGGAAAATTACTTCTCGTCGCCAACCGCCAACTCCCTTACGAAGCGGCTCTTGAAGCCAGCGGCCTTGCCTGGCGCAAGGTCACCGAAGACCGAATTTACAAACTCATCTTCGCCGAAAAACGGTCTTGAGAGACAAGAGTCCAGAAACAAGAATCCAGAGGAGAGCCTCTGGATCTAACTCTTCTTAATCTGGATTCTCGTTTCTGGACTCTGGACTCTTAAAAATCATGAAACTCGTCAAACTCCTCGCCAATCTCGGCTACGGCTCCCGCAAGGAAGTGCAGCGCCTCATCCGCTCAGGTGCGGTCACCGATGCCGCCGGCAAGGTGCTTGGCGAAAACGAAGTGCCACCACACGACCAGATTCTCTTCCGTGGCGAAGAACTCGATCCACCCGCGCCGCTGGTCATCATGCTCCACAAACCGGACGGCTACACGTGCAGCAGCGAGGATCCGGGCAGCACGATTTACGATTTACTGCCACCCCGCTACGCCAAGAGAAATCCCGGACTCAATCCCATCGGTCGCCTCGACAAGGATACCACCGGGCTGCTGTTGATGACGGATGACGGTAAGCTACTCCACAAAATCATCCACCCGAAGTCGAACTGCCTTAAAGTCTATCAAGCCAGTCTCGACCGTCCACTCGAAGGACATGAGGACGAACTTTTTTCTTCAGGCACACTTGTCCTGAACAGCGAGACGCGCCCTTTGTTACCCGCCAAGCTTGAAGTGTTAGGCGAGAAGGAAGCCTTGGTCACGCTGCACGAGGGGCGGTATCACCAAGTCCGCAGGATGTTCGCCGCCGCGGGAAATCATGTGCTGGGTCTCAAGCGCATCTCCATCGGCGGATTGAAGATGCCGGATGATCTTGAAGAGGGGGATTGGCGAGTGCTCACGCCTGCCGAACTGGCTGAGCTCTTTTCCTGATCAGTTGTCGCCGCGGCGCTTTTGGAAGGGCGCGCTCTCGACGATGCCTTGGATGAGTTCGCGGAGTTTTCCGTCATTTTTCTCCAGGCGCTGCGTGAGTTGCTCGATGGTGGTGAAGTCGTAGTAGTCCACGCCACGACCGATCGCGTAAGTGAGAAATTTCTCGGAGAGGCAGCGGTAGAAGTCCTGCTTGCGGCTGACAGTTAGAATTTCTTTGAGGGTGGCGATGTCGGTGAACTTCTCTCCGGTGAGTAGCTTGCCGGTAGCATCGATGGGTTTGCCATGTTCCTTGGTGCGAAATTGACCGAGAGCGTTGTAGTTTTCCAATCCAAGACCGATGGGGTCCATGCGAGCGTGGCAGCTGCGGCAGTCAGGATTTTTACGATGGATTTCCATCATTTCCCGCATGGTGGGATTGGTCTTGGTGGGATCGACGACGTCTTCGAGCTTCGGCACGTCCGGCGGTGCGGGTGGGGCGGGTGTGCCTAGCAGGTTGTCGAGGACGAACAGCCCGCGCTTCACGGGGGACGTGCGGCTGGCATTGGAGGTGACCATCAAGAAAGAGCCCTGAGTGAGTAAGCCGCCGCGTTCTGGATGGTCGGTGAGATCGATAGGTTGGAAATTTTCACCGGTGACGCCATCGATTCCATAGAGCTTCGCGAGACGCTCGTTGAGAAAACTATAGCGGGCGGAGATGAGTTCCTGCGCCGGGCGATTTTCCCGGAGGATGAAGTCGAAGAGCATTTCTGTCTCCCGCTGCATGTCCGAGCGGAGACGCGGATCAAAAATCTTGGAGGCCTCGCGGTTAGTGTCGGTTCCGAGGATGGATTTCGCGCTGATGGCCACGGTCTCGACATCGCGGACTCGCAACCACTGGCCGATGAAATTTTTCACCATCCGCTGCGAGCGGGGATCTTTGAGCATCCGGTCCACTTGCGGACGCAGGTTGGAGCGAAGCTGGGTTTTGAAGGCGAGGCTCAGCAATTCATCGTCCGGGACGGAGCCCCAAAGGAAAAAGGAAAGCCGTGAGGCGAGCGAGTATTCGTCCAGCGGGACCACTTTGGCGGGATTGTTAGGCTCGGGCTGGATCTCAGCGCGGAAGAGGAAGCGGGGAGAGGCGAGGCAAGTGGCGATGGCTTGCTTGATGCCGTCTTGGAAGGTCTTCCCGGGTTCTTTGGAGACCTCGTGGTAGATCGCGATCAAGCGGTCGATCGTCTGCTCATCGAGCGGGCGGCGGAAGGCACGGCTGACAAAACTGCGCATGATCTTGCGGGCGTATTGCTCACTGGCGTGATCCCCCTCGGGTGCTGGACCATCGCCGAAAATCATGCGGTAGCCTTTGGCGAATTCCTGCGTCTCACCCCCGAGCGGGCCTTGCACGATGACACGTTGGATATTGAGAAATAATTCTTCCTCGGCAGGTAAAGGACGGCCTTTCGGTGTGATTTCGACTTGGAAACTCTGCAGACCTTTTTTCAGCGCTGCTTTACTTGTTAGTTTGATGGCTCGCCGCTGGTCCCAGCCGAGTGTGGCTACGCCGATCTTTTGCCCCCCGACGGAAATCTCCATCAACGCAGCATCCGTAGTGGCCTCGGATGCACCGTGGATCGAGTATTCCACATCAATTTGATAGTCTCCGTCCCATTTGATTTCTTGTTCGAGTCGGACTTGCTGGGAATGTGCGAATGGGAGCCAGCTGCCGGTGATTTTAGGATCCCCTGAGGCTTTGAAGTTTTTCCCATCGATATCGATCCGCGGCACTTGCGCCGCAGCTCCGGCAGGTAGGGCAAGCGCCACCACCTCATCGGCTGCTGCGATGTATTTCTCCATCAGCAGTGGCGACATCGAGAGCACCGAGCCGATGTTGTCAAACCCGTAACCGGTATCATCCGGTGGAAAAGCTTCGTGAGTGTCGAACTCCACACCAAGTAGATCGTAAACGGCATTCTGATACTCGGTGCGGTTCAGCCGTCGGATCGTGACGCGGCCGGGATCCGGGTTTGCGGGATCGAGCTGAAAGACTTCCTTCTCGATCCATGAGAGGAGTTTTTGTTTTTCCGCAGGCGTGGGCTGATCCTCGTCCGAAGGGGGCATGACTTGGCTGCGGAGATTATGCCAGACTGGGAGCCAGTGTTTCTTGTCCTTCAGGTGGGCGGACAAGTCCTTGAACTCATCCATGGTGAACTCGCCCTTTGAATCCCCTTCTGCGTGGCAGCTGTAACAATACATCTCTAACAATGGAACGATTTCCTTATCGTAGGCAGAATCCGCAGCCGCAGCGGAGATGATCCCGAAGATGCCAGCGAGGAAACCCGTCACGGTTTGCTTGGCCCGGGAATGATGGAGTGTGGCGGAGGTCACAGAGTTGGGAAAACTAGATCTGAAATTGGAAAACGCTAAGAATCTTTGGAGCACTTCATTCAAGGGGTCAGCTTGACAAGCCCATTCGGGAGCGACGGATGGTAAATACAAGAGGTGAATCACCGATCTGTCGGGCGGGAGGATATTTTCCCTCCATTGAAAAAGAGGGTTGCCGGAGAGTGGCGAGGAATTGGTAGACTGTGATGGTGCAAGGTGACATCGAGAAATCAGCGGCTGGGAGTGTGGAGCGCTCGTGGTTACCGTATCTGTGGATCATCGGGGCGAGTGCACTGGCGCATTTGTGGTGCCTTGGGTCGGTGTTCTATCTGGACGACAGGATGGCGATCCGCGACAACGAGATCGTTCGAAATGGTCACTTTTGGGAGTATGGCTTGAGTGCATGGACGGCACTGGGATATGTGATTCAGTATCGTTTATTCGGACTTTCAGCGGTGGGATTCCATGCGGTGAATTGGGTTCTCCACACCAGCGTAGCGTGCGTGGTGTTCGGATTTGGGCGGGATTTCCTGCGTGACCGATGGCCGGCGGGAGTCGCCTTGTTCGCAGCGCTGCTTTTTGCGGTGCATCCGCTGGCGAGTGAAATCCCAAACTACGCGCGAACTCAGGATCTGGCGTGGGTGACCTTGTTTTCCCTGCTAGCGGCCTGGGCGGTGCTGGGATTTCTGCGCAATGGCGGTTGGTGGAAATTGGTCGGCTGCGTAGTCTGCATCGCTGGAGCAATGTTTTCCAAAGGACCGGGGCTTTTCCATGCTTTGATGATGGTGGGGACCATCGGACTGGTGACAATCTCACCAAGCCATTGGAAAATGCTACGGCAGAAGGCTTGGATACTGATCGGGTTCTTGGCGATCATAGCCGCTGCGATGTGGCGGGTGGGCTTGATCGATAGCCTGCCCGACACCTCGAATCCCCGGCTCATCGGCCATGCTTACACCCTTTCGCGGGTGTTCTGGGAATTCGCGTGGCGCAGTGTGGTGCCGGTGGCGTTGAACTCGGACCATGAAATCACCGAGACCTTGATGCCTGCAGGAGGCGGGGTTTTCCCGATTCCAGACACCCTCGCCATGTTCGCCGCTCTCGCATTTCTCGCGCTCGCCGCATTCAGCGTGTTTCTCGCTTGGCGCAAATCGACGCGGCTCTTCGGCGTTTGTTTGTTTCTATACGTCGCGTCGATTTTGTTCCGAGTCTTCTATTTGATCCCGGAGTTCATGCCAGAATACCGGATCTATCCAGGCCTCCCATGGTTCTGCCTCGGCGCAGCGATCTTGCTGGCTGCCGGATGGAGGACTCTTTTTGAAACTCTGTCTCCGCGTGTCCCCGCGTTGATCTTGCTAACGGTCTTCGCCGGACTTTCTGCCAAACGCTCATTCGTCTGGCACGATCTTGATCGACTGGCAGGCGATGTGCTCAAGCGCTACCCGGCCCGCGCCCGTGCTATTTGGGAGCTGCATCAACGCGATGTGGAGCAGCAAAACTGGCACGCCGTCATTGAGCGCCAGCGCCAAGTGTGGCCGGAAGTGGAAAGGCGATTCGTAAACGAAAACCAACGCTTGGCACCTGCGCGTGAAATCCCGAGTGGCGACTTCGTGCTCGCGATGGTGGCGATTTTTGGAAACTACGCCCGCGCCGTTTCTCATGTAGAAAGCCCGGCAGCGGGACTCCGCGTGATCGCACAGTTAGAAGTGCATATGAAGCAGATGAAAATGACCCCGAAAGCGAAACCTCTCGAATGGGCTTATTTCTACCACGCCAAGGCGATGGTCCTAGAATCCGCCGGGAAATTCCAAGCAGCCATCGATGTGCTGCATCAGCCCGAATTCATGCCCCAGAACTGGCAAGTCGACCTCGAACGGTTAGGAATGAAACTCGCCACGCCCCAAGGCAAGACGGACTCCAATCCGCCTATACCCGCGAAATGACGATGAGTCGAGGCAAGCCGCGCCATCAGTGATGGGCGTTATTAAAACGAACCAAAGTTATAAAGATTTCTCTTTAAACTGCAAATCATGTCTTGAATCCGCACAAATGCCCCCGTCAAGAATCGAACTTGAATCTAGAGTTTAGGAAACCCTTGTTCTATCCATTGAACTACGGGGGCTTGAGATGCCGGAGGGCGGAAAGGAAGTAGCCGGAACATTGCGGAGAGGCAAGGCACTTGTGATTTCCCTGTGGGAAGCAGCTTTTTCTAGGGCAAGCGTTGTGCGCTGTAGATGCCCTTGGCGCCACTGCAGCGGTAGGCGATGATGCAGGCAGTCGCGATGTAGAGGCCGTTACCTGCACCGAAGAGCTCCATCCCGAGAAAGGTTGAAGCGAGCGGGGTGTTGGTGGCTCCGGCGAAGATGGCGACGAAACCGAGCGCGGCGATCAGATCGATGGGTGCCCCGAGAACGAGGGCCAGGGAGTTCCCAAGGGCGGCACCGATGAAGAAAAGCGGAGTGACCTCCCCGCCTTTGAAACCGGCGCTGAGGGTGACCACGGTGAAGAGCAGCTTCCAGGCCCAAGCGGAGACCGGGATTTCCTTGGAGGTAAACATCGCGGGTAACGTGATGGCGTCCGGGCGATTTCCAAGGATGCCAAGCCCGAGGTAGTCGGGGCTGCCCACAAGGAAATACAGGACGATGACGAGAAGCCCCCCGACGACCGGCCGGATCTCAGCACGAGGAAGATAACTCTTAAACGCCGCACTCAAGCGATGGGAAAGCGTAGTAAAAAGCATACTGGCAAGGCCAAATACGACTGCGGCTAATAAGACTTTTCCCATTAACCAAACATCAATGAAACTACCCGCCGCCGGGACATCGACGTGGTAATGCGTGTGACTGATGCCCCACGCACGGCAACTCCAATCCGCAACGACGGAGACGAAGAAACACGGGACGAGGGCATCATACTGAAGTCTGCCGACGACGAGAACTTCCAACGCGAACACGGCACCCGCGATGGGGGTGCCAAAGATCGAGCCGAAGCCGGCGGCGACCCCGGCCATCAGTAAAATCCTAACATTCTTAGGATCGAGTTTGAGGCCACGGGCGAAAGTGGCGGCAATGCCACCACCCATTTGCAGGGCGGTGCCTTCGCGTCCGGCCGAGCCGCCGAAGAGGTGGGTGATAAGCGTGCCTAGCAGAATGAGCGGTGCCATGCGGCGGGGGACGCCCGCGCCGGGTTCGTGGATTTCATCGATGAGCAGGTTGTTGCCGCCGTCGGCGGATTTGCCGTAGAACTGATAGAGCATGCCGACGCAGAGTCCGGCGATGGGGAGAAGGAACAGTAACCCCGGATAGGCGAAGCGGGCGCGGGTGACAGCATCGAGCGTCCACAGGAAAAACGCAGAGGCGGAACCGACGGCGATGGCCATCGGCGCGAGCAGGGCCAGCCAACGGAGGGTGGTTCGAAGGAGGGGAAACAGTCGCTTCATTCGAATTTGGTCAAAGCTTTCAGCGCGAGCTTGCGGGCTCCGGCTTGTTTGAATTTCGGATCGCCAGCGGCGGGACATCGGAAGTTTCTGATCTTTCGGGATCGAATGGTCAATGCGAATGGAATGGCGGGGTTTGACTCGCGGTGGCGGAGTGCTCGAACGGCGACAATTCGACGGGCAGCCTCCGGAGGTTGAAAGACGAAGCTCGCCCGTTCGAATGGAAAGAGGTCGATGAAAAAATCGATGTGTGGTTCACCGAGGCTGGAAAGCGGTTTCCAGAGGATTTTAAAAAACACGTCGGCAACTGGGATGCACTGCGTGAACAAAGCAAACGCGATGCCCGCGCCGCGCTGAATCCCCTCGAGGAGGCTTGGAAAGCCAGCGTAAACCTCACGGTAAGCAAGTTGGAAGCCTCAGTTGCCCCAAGGTTCAACGGTCAATCCAACCGGAAAGTCACTCTTTCATGGGGATATTACGACAAGACCATCACACCCATCGGGCTGGTGAAACTAACCGTAGGCGATACGCGCATCTCGACATCCATGGGGTTGGGAACCGGATTCACCTATGAAGCCCTCGATTTTAGAGCGCCCGATCCCAAGTTGCAGGTGGGCGTAAACGATCCTGCGCTCAGCGAGTGAATGGATCCTCGTTCCTCCGCGCGGAGCTCTTCGGTTCACGGTTTCACCGGTGCCTCGATGTTCTTGAAGAGGCGGAAGAGGTCGCTGTTGGAGGTGAAGATGGTGGTGGTGTCCTTGCCGAGGGTTTTCTTGTAAGTTTCCAGTGTTTTCACGAATTGATAGAAGTCGGCGGCGGTGGGGCTGGAGTTGTAGGCGCTGGCATAGATGGCGGTGGCTTGGGCGTCGGCCTTGCCTTTGATTTCCTGCTCCTTGCGGTAGGCTTCGGACTGGATTTGGAGGAGGTCACGCTCTTTGCGGCCGAGGATTTTCGCGGCCTCGCCAGCTCCTTCCGAGCGGAAGCGATCGGCAATTTGTTCGCGCTCGGAGGACATGCGTTTGTAGATTTTCTCGATGACGCCAGGCTTGTAGTTGATGCGTTTAAAGCGGACTTCTAGCAACTCGATACCCCATGCGGCGACTTTGGGCTGGGCGGCTTTGAGGATTTGATTTTCAAGGCTGTTCCTTCCGAATTGTATCGGCGGAAGAACGCCGATATTCGAGTTCTCGGTGGCGAGTGCATCGTCGCGCAGGGGCTTGCGGTCCTTTTCACTGCGGATGACTTCGATGAGGTCGTGCGAGGCGATGATGTTGCGGGTCTCACTGCCGATGATGTCGTCGAGGCGGGAAAGTGCTCGGCTCTCGTCGCGGAGTTTTTCAAAATAGGTCTTGGGGTCCGAGATCCGCCAGCGGGCGAAGTTGTCCACGGAAATGTAGAGCTTGTCGCGGGTGGGCATCTCAGTGGCGGGGCCATCCCACTCGAGAACTCGTTTTTCGATGCGATTGACTTCTTGGATGAACGGCTTTTTCCAGTGCAGGCCGGCGTCGTTTTTTGCGGGGTCCGCGTTGATCGGGTCGCCGACGGGCTTGCCGAACTCGGTGATGAAGACTTGCTCGGTTTCATCGACGGTGTAGGCGCTGCTGGCGATGAGGATGGCACCGCCGAGGAAGACGATTAGAGTTAGAATAGGGACGAATTTCATGGAGCTGGAAATTGAGAGGCTGTGGGGCAGATAACGGCAGGACTGGCTATTTCACTTCAGGTTGAGGAGTGGGAGGAATTGTTTGGCATCCTCGTCGATGATGATTTTAGAACCGAGCTGTGGTAGGACATCATTCATGGTTTCCAGGTAGAGTCGCTGTTTGGTGATGGCCGGGGCCTTGTCATACTGGACGAGGAGTTCTTTGAAGCGGGCGACATCGCCTTCGGCTTCATTGATGCGCTGGACGGCGAAGCCCTCGGCTCCAGAGATCCGTTGGTCGGCGAGGCCCTTGGCCTTGGGGATGACTTGGTTGTATTGGCCGTTCGCCTCGTTGATGAGGCGTTCCCGGTCTTGTTGGGCGCTATTTACCTCGTCGAAAGAGCGCTGCACCAGAGCGGGTGGGTTGACGTTTTTGAGTTGGATCTGCTCGGCGATGATTCCCATCTGTAGCTTTTCTAAGACTGCCTTGAGGCGCAAGAGAGACTCAGACTCGATCTCGGTGCGGCCGATGGTGAGGACTTCATCCACGGTGCGGTCGCCGATGACTTGGCACATGACGCCCTCGGTGAGATCGCGAAGGGTGGAGCCGGGAGCGCGGACTTGGAAGAGGTAGTCTTGTGGAGAGGAGATGCTGTATTGGAGAATCCACTCGACTTGGGCGGCGTTGAGATCGCCCGTGACCATGTCGCGTTCTTTATCCGGTTCTTGGCTGAATTGGTCCGGACTGGTGGCTCCTGGAGTGTTGAATCCGAACTCCAGTTTCAACTGGCGGCGGACGGGTAAGATGGTGGCCGTATCAACGCCGTATGGGATTTTAAAATGCAGTCCGGGTTTGGCAATTTCTTTGAATTTCCCGAAGCGCTGGACGACCGCTTCGGACTCGGAGCCGACGGTGTAGTAGGACGAGAATAGCCCGACGATGACGAAGATACCGAGTGGAACTAGCAGCAGCCATTTTGCAGAAATATTGATCTTGGGGCGGGGGAACGGAAATGAGTTATCGATCGGTGGTGGCTTCATGGTGGCGTGGGATGGTCTGGCAATTCATCATGCCTTGAGACGCTAAGACTGGCAAGCTATGGACGAAAGGCTGGATCGAAGCCTAGAAAATTCTGCCGTGATTGTAACTGGGGCCTGTCATTTTGGACGATTTATCCCATGCGAGTAGTTATTAAGTATTTCCTGATGATTGGCTTTGACGAATTACGATGATCCTCGTAGAAAAGTGCGTCGTTGCAATCATGAAGTGCCCCCGTTGTGTCCAGCGTATCCACCGAGCTGCGGAGTCTTGCCCGCATTGCGGATTCACGCTTGCCGATGCCGACGCCCGATTTGGAGTGGAAGATGTCCACCTTCGTTGCCTCACCGACAGTGCAGGAATTCTCCGCCGCGGCGACCGGCAGCGAGTGGAATTGGCGTTTGAAAAGATCACTCGGCGCTTCCCGCAGATTTTCGTGGCAATTTATACGGGGGCGCTCGGCGAGGTCGCGAACATCCGGCAGTTCGGGTTCTGGCTGCTCAATCGCTCCGCCTTCGAGGATGTGCCGGTCGATCGACCGAATGAAGCGGGAATTCTCATCACCATCGACCCAGAGTCCAAGGCGGCGGGGATGGTTTTCGGTTATTTGCTCGATCCATTTCTCGA
>JANPAU010000216.1:0-8553 GCA_031430055.1 Akkermansiaceae bacterium
GGTATCAGCACTGGCTCAGGCTCCGTGACACTCCGCTGGCCGGACTGGGCCAACGGCTGGATTCTCAACTCGAGCATCAGTCTCCAGCCGGAGACTTGGTCGCCAGTCTTGGTGGTTCCCACCTCCAGCAGCGGCATGAAGGAATTGATTCTCCCTCTCGATTCACCCATGAAATTTTTCCGCTTGGCGAGTCCCACGCCCTAATCAGTAAGAATCGAGAGTGATGGTCTGATCGATACTAAAAATGTGGTAGGCGTTATGGACCTCCACAACAAACTCTTTACCTATCGCTTTATCCGACTCTGTGACGCTGTATAGGGAGTGTGAAATGTGGTTTTTTCGATAAAAAAGCGGGTTTCCGTTTCAGGGAAACCCGCTTGGTCGTTCAAGGTGCGAATGGAACCTTACTCGGGAACTGCGGCATCCTTGATTTTTTCGGCAGCATCTTGGGCAGCCTTGCCGCCGTCTTCCAAGGCTTTTGCGGCAGCTGCTTTTGCTTCGGTCATTTTTTCTTTCGCGCTGTCGGTTGCGGCATCCAGTTTTTGTTTGGCGTCGACCTTTGCGGCGTCGACTTTCTCGCCCGCTGCGTCTTTCATTTCCTTAACGCCTTCGGCCATTTTATCAGCGCCGGCGTTCATTTTTTCGGTGGCGGTTTCCTTGGCGGCTTCGATTTTTTCATTGGCGGCCTGCTTGGTGGCGTCGCAGGCGACGAATACGAGGGGGAGGGCGAGTGCTGAGATGAGATAGGCTGTCTTCATGGTGGTGGTTGGTTGGATTGTTGAAACAGATTTAGTTTCAGCTAACTAAGAAGTAGATTGAAATCTGATGGTTGTCAAAGAAAGGATTCTTCAGGTTTGCATGCTGATTTCAGGATTTACCACGAGCGTTGTCCTGCCACTGTGCGCACGTGCACCCACCTAAGAAACGTCTCGCTGGTATCCTGATTCCTGCATTCTCTCCTCGCCGCGAGGGAGATCTCGGAATCGGCGACACGCTCGCGCTGCGGGAGTGGATCGACTGGGCGGCGGAACATCAAGTGGGGTTCATTCAGCTCTTGCCGATCAATGAAAACGGCACTGAGGAAAGTCCCTACAGCGGGATCTCGTCGGTGGCGCTGGACCCCATTTATCTTGCGTGTGAGGTGGCAGAAATACCTGGCCTGGAAGAGCCGGATATCGCCCATGCCCGGGACCGACTCAAGGCAGCCTTGCAATCTCCGTTAGTCAACTATCCGATTGTGCGCGAGGTCAAGCGGACTCTACTGGAACTCGCGTGGTCAAGATTTGAACATGCAGGGAAGGGCTTGGTGGACGAGTTTCAGCAATTTCAAAAGGCGGAAGAGGAGTGGCTGGGGGACTACTGTCTATTCCGCTATCTGATGGAGATCCATGGCGAAAAGAAGGCATGGAACCAATGGCCGGAGACGTGCAGCACTCCGCAAAAGGCGCGAGACTTTCTCGCAAAACGTCGTGTGGTGGATGCGGTTGGGGTGGACTATCGACTTGGGTTCTTCGCCTTTGTGCAATGGTTGTGTTTTCGGCAATGGCTGGCACTGCGCGCCCACGCCGATCGTCGCGGAGTCAAGTTGATGGGTGATGTGCCTATCGGCATCAGTTGGCACTCGTGCGATGTGTTTTTCGGGCGCAATGAATTCCACCTCGACTGGTGTGGCGGCTCGCCGCCTGAGGGGAGTGGGCAGGACGATTCATTCTTCCAACAGTGGGGGCAAAACTGGGGGATTCCGCTCTATCGCTGGGATCACATGCAGGCGAATGGTTTCATCTGGTGGCAAAAACGCATCGTTCGACTCACCCGGATTTTTCAAATTTTCCGGCTGGATCACATTCTCGGATTCTATCGGATTTACGCCTTCCCGTGGCGACCTGAGCGCAATCACGAATTCATCGGTCTCAGTCACGAACAAGCTGCGGCGATCAATGGTGGCCGCTTGCCTCACTGGTTCTTGAGACCTGATGACACCGTGGAAAACAAGGCGGCGAATCGTGACGATGGCGATGTCAGACTGCGGGCCATTCTGCAGGCTGCGAATGGGGCTGAGGTCATCGCAGAGGATCTCGGCTGGGTGCCCGATTACGTTCGCCCGCACCTGGTGGATTTGGAAATCACCGGATTCCGGATTCCACACTGGGACTGCAACGATCACGGCCATCCCACACCGGGAAATGCTTTTCCTGAAAACAGCTTCGCGACCTACTCGACCCACGATCACGAACCGATCAACGGAATTTGGAACAGCTGCTTGAGGGTCATTCATCAACATCACGAGCATCCCACGGAGCAAACGGGCTGGTCGGTCGGTGGTGCTCACAACACCTTACAAATTCTCTCCGAGTTCGCCGGTATCCCGGTGTCGCCTCACGCCCCATGGCCGTCCTTTTCAGAGGGAATTCGGTTACGCCTGATCAAAGCGCTTTTTGCATCCAATTCGCGCTACGCCGTTCTCATGATTACCGAGCTCTTCAATCTGGATGAGCAAATCAATCACCCGGGAACCTCGGATGGTGTGAACTGGAGATTCCGGCTACCATGGACACTCAGGGACATTCAGGCGGATCCTCGTCTGAGCGAGGCGTGTGAGAAGTTAGCAAAACTAATCTGTATCACTCGCAGGGCTTGAAATCACTGTTTACAGGGAAAATTTTGGAGACTGGCTGAGGAATTTGTGGGGGTTTTGATAGAGGATCTGCTCGATCTGCTGCGCCGTGTGTTTGCGTCGCTTCATCTCGAGCGCGCACTTGGGCACAGCGAGAGGATCCGAGTGACCCCAGTCGCAGGCGGAGTTCATCCAAAGGCGCTCGGTGCCGTAAATTTCTAGCATGTCGATGGCGCGGTTAGGCGTACACTTGCTTTCCGGATAGAGTGTCATGCCTGCCCAGTAGCCGGCGTCTAGCACATGGGAGATGGTGTGCTCCTCGACATGGTCGATGATGACTTTCCCTCGGTCTAAATTTGAAAACGAGGCGAGGGAATCGAGAATCAGGCGTGTGCCCTTGAGCTTGTCTTCGAGGTGCGGGGTGTGGATCAGGATCGGTAGGTCGCGGTCGAGCGCGAGTTGCACGTGTTCCTCGAAAATCGTTAGTTCGTTGCGAGTGTTTTTGTTCAGCCCGATTTCACCGATGCCAAGCACCGTCGGGCAATCGAGAAATTGTGGGATCAGACTCATCACCTCGCGGGCAAATCCCGGATCGTCGGCTTCCTTCGGATTGATGCAGAGCCAGGAGTAATGCTTGATGCCGTATTTTGCCGCGCGCTTCGGCTCATACTCCGTGAGCTGGCGGAAATAGTCGTGAAATCCATCAGCCGACGAGCGGTCGAAGCCGGCCCAGAATGCAGGTTCGCAAATCGCCTCACAGCCGGACAGCGCGAGTTTTTCGTAGTCGTCGGTCGTTCGGCTGACCATGTGGCCGTGTGGCTCGATGTATTTCATGATTTGGGAGTGGGAAGAGCCGCTCCGAATGCGCCTTGGAACGGGGCGCTGTCGGAAACTTTTGTGCTGTGATCCGAAAATGATTCCAGCACGGCGCGAGCACGGTCCGGGCGGGCGGCGAGCAAGATGGGCAGCGCGTTTTTCAGGGCGGTGAAGCGGTAGTCGTCCCCGCCCTCGTGACGGTCGATCCGGTCGAGAAACGCGGCGAGGTCGATGAGCTTGTGGCGCGCATCGATGAATTGGAGGTCAAGGAGTTCCTTCTTGCTCGGCATGGGAAAAGATTAGGCGAAGATTTTTGAAATAAAAGATGATACGGGCATTCCTGCCTGTTCTTCCTGTCGCGATCAATTAAGAATCCGCCTGTGGCACTGCTCTTGGCGATCGAATCTTCCTGTGATGAAACGGCTGTGGCGATCGTGCGCGGATCGAGCGGTGAGCGGACCGAAGTGCTCGCTTCGGAAATTTCCTCGCAGATCGCGCTGCACCGCGAGTATGGGGGCGTGGTTCCTGAGTTGGCATCTCGCAATCACTCGCTGCACCTGCGCGGCTTAGTCGAGAAGGCGCTGGCCGATGCCGGTGTGGGCATGCCGGAAATCGATGCCTTCGCGGCAACGACTGGTCCGGGGCTCGCCTCATCATTGCTCATCGGCAGCACGGCGGCGAAGGGTATGGCTTGTGCCGCGAGGCGTCCATTCTTGGGCATCAACCATCTGGAGGGACACTTGCTCTCGCCCTTTCTGGAACAGACATCCGTGCCGCCCCATGTCGCCCTCATCGTCTCGGGTGGGCACACGCTTTTGCTCGATGTCGAAGGGCCAGGGCGCTATCGGAAACTTGGTAGCACTCGTGACGATGCTGCCGGTGAGGCCTATGATAAAGTCGGGAAAATGCTCGGTCTGCCATACCCGGGTGGCCCGCAAATCGAAAAGATCGCCCGCGAAGGCAATCCTCAAGCGTTTGATTTTCCGCGTTCCATGCTCCATGAACCGCACTTGGATTTTTCCTTCTCTGGATTAAAAACCGCAGTGCTTTATACGCTTCAAAAACAGGTTGGAACCCTTCCCGTGGCGGATCTAGCGGCTTCATTTCAACAGGCCGTCATCGAAATTCTGATTAAAAAATCTCTGCGCGCTGCCAAACAAACCGGACGTCGGCGGATCGCGCTATCCGGTGGCGTCAGTCTCAACCAAGCCTTGCGCAGCGCATTCCTTCAGGCGGGTGCTGAGAATGGAATCGAAATTAGCGTGGCCTCGCCGGTGTTTTGCACGGATAATGCCGCGATGATCGCCTTCGCGGCGTTGTTGCGGCATCTTCTAGGCGAGAGTTCGCCCTTAGATGGCGACATTCACCCGAATTTACCGCTGGTCTAAATCTTGCTCGCGTGGTTTGAAAAGACGGCTCAAATGATTTATCAAACACTGGTTTTCGACTTCGACGGCACCATCGCTGACACCCTCGGCGAGACTCGCTTGATTTTTAACAAAATCGCTCCCGACTACGGCATCCGGCAAGTGGCTGAGCATGAGATGGATCATCTCCGGCACCTCTCGCTTAAGGAGTTACTCAAGCATCTGAGGATTTCCAAGCTCCGGGTCCCGTCGCTCATCGCTCGTGGGACTTCCATGATGCGCGGGAATATCAATCAGCTTCAATTGATCGCTGGCATGGGCGATATTCTCATCGAACTCCGCCGCCATGTTCGCTGCTTCGGGATTCTCACTTCGAACACCACGGAAAATGTGGACCTATTTCTCCGCACTCATGGCCTGCGTGATCAGTTCGACTTCATTTCCTCCACATCCAAGCTCACCGGTAAGGCCAAGCATTTGAAGGCGATTCGCAAGACGTTTTCTCTGAAAAACGAGGAGTTGCTCTACATCGGCGATGAGTTGCGCGATGTGAAAGCCTCGCAAAAGGCGAGCATCCCAATCGCGGCAGTCACTTGGGGCTTCAATTCTCGCGAATCCCTCGCTGCTTCTAAGCCGAACTACCTTTTCGACGAGCCTCGCGACTTCCTGAGCTTGCTGGACGCGCCATCGTAAATCGGCGAGTTGACACCAGTGCTGCTAGCTGGGCAACCTCCCGCCATGCCGGATGAGAAAACACCTATGGAGCGTCACGAGACGCCTGACGATGAAGCGCAAGAGACCGCTAACAGCGGCACTCCTTCGAAGCCCAATCTCCCGCCGGCCGTTGCCTTGGCGTTCGTGATCATCGCCTTGCTGGGAGTGCTCATCGTCATGGCGCTCAAAAACGGGTCCTTACTTTCGGGCACTAGCACCGTCGATCTCGCTTCGATCAAGGCAGAGGAGAATGCCCTCCGTAGCGAGATTAACAACCAACGCATTTCCATGGGTCTACGCCCCATCGAAGGTAGCTCGGAGCCGATCGAAGAGATCGCCGCCCGAATGAAAAAGGATGCGGATTCCATGGTCGCACTCGCCGGAAGCTATCAGAAACTTTTGGCAGAAAAGGATAACGAGCTTTCTGCGAGAAATGCCGAGATTCTCCGCTCCGAGAAACTCCGTGCCGCGCTTTCTGCCGAAAATGCCCGCCTTCAAGGTGAGTTACAGCGGGCCTTGATCGGTAGCTCGGACATGGACCTTCTCCGTCGCGATCTCGCCGATGTGAAATCCCAGCGCGATGCGCTCGCCGCAGAGATCAAGGATCTTCGCCAAAAGATGCTTACCATGAATGCCGGCATCCCGGCAGACGAATACGCCGATCTTAAGCGGCGTTATGAAGAAGCGCTGCGCGCCAAGGAGTTCTTTGAAGCTCGCGTGAAGGATTTGGAAGGAGATCTCACCAAGGCCAAGCTCTTCGCTCGCTCAGAAAATGAACTTCTCCCCGCCGCAGTGGAACTCTTCCGCAACCTGCGCTTACTGGAGGGTAAGCCTGATTCGGAAATCGCCACCGCCTACAGCAGTCTCGGAGTGAGGCTGGGTGCAAACGTTCTCAAAACTCTCAATTTCGCCACCGGCTCTAGCACACTAACCGCTGCGGATGATCAAGCCGTCCGAGAGATGATCGCCGACATTCCTGATGGAGACCTGGTCCTCGCGATCGGTTACGCTTCTAAAACCGGCAACGTCGATAGCAACCGCACGCTTTCGTCGGATCGTGCCACAGCCGCCGCCCAATTGATCACTGACAACAAGCGCCCGGAGCAACTCACCCAGGCCGTCTATCTCGGCCAAACCGATCGTTTCAGCAGTCGCGTTCCAGAGCGCAACCAAATCGTCGAGCTCTGGCATATCCGGAAAAAGTAACTCGCCGCCACAGCTCGCCCACGAGTTTAAGTCTTATTTCTAACTTGGTCCTACTGGATTCCCGTTGCGCCGAAGTAGGGGACGAGCACTTCCGGGATTTTGATCGAGCCGTCGGGCTGTTGGTATTGTTCTAGCAGGGCGACGTAGAGCCGTGGCAGAGCGGTGCCAGAGCCATTGAGAGTGAACGGAAAACGGTTTTTACCCTCGTTGTCCTTGAAGCGGAGTCTCATGCGGCGGGCCTGATAATCGCCGAAGCATGAACAGCTTGAGACTTCGAGGTATTTGCCGTGGCCGGGTGCCCAGACTTCGATGTCGTAAGTCTTTGCGGAGGAGAATCCGATGTCGCCGGTACAGAGCTCGATGGTGCGATAGTGGAGTCCGAGTTTTTGCAGAATTGATTCTGCATGCGCGGTGAGCTGCTCAAGAACCTCGAAGCCGTGATCGGGGTGGACGATTTGGACGAGCTCCACCTTGTCGAATTGGTGCATGCGGATGATGCCCTTGTTGTCGCGTCCGGCAGATCCAGCTTCACGGCGGAAACACGGGGTATAAGCGACCATTTTGATCGGGAGATCGGTCTCGGCGAGAAGCGTATCGCGATAGAGATTGGTGACGGGAACCTCGGCGGTGGGGGCGAGGAAAAGGCTGTTGATGCCGTTGTCATCGGCATCGGTGCCATACATGTCGTCCTCGAATTTCGGGAGCTGGCCGGTGCCTTCCATGCACTCGCGTTTGACGAGGTGGGGGACGTTGACTTCCTCGTAGCCGTTGGCGGCCTGGGTATCTAAGAGAAAATTGATGAGCGCGCGTTCGAGCTTCGCGCCTTTTCCCCGATAGACCACAAAGCCGGAGCCGGCGGTGCGGATACCATCGTCCCAGTTGATCAAGCCGTGTTTGAGGGCGAGTTCGACGTGGTCCTTCGGCTCGGCGAGAACGGGCTTGGTTCCCCATTCGCGGACAACAGGGTTTGCGGCCTCGTCGCTACCGACAGGGCAAGCCTCGTGGGTAAGATTGGGGATATTGAGTAACAAGTCATTCTGCTCGGCGGCGGCGTCTTCTGCCTTCACGTCAAGCGCGGTGATTTGCTCGTTGATGGCGCGGACCTCGGATTCGATGAGGGAGGTGTCTTCGCCTTTAGCCTTGAGCATACCGATTTGTTTGGAAATCGTCTTCCGTGAGTTTTGGAGTAGTTGCTTGGCGGTTTCCAGCGCCCGACGGGATTCGTCGCAGGCGAGCACCTCGTGGACAAGTTTCCAGTGATCGCCGCCCCGGGTTTTGAGGCGATCTTGAACGGCGGCGGGGTTTTCTCGGATGACGCGGATGTCGAGCATGGCGGCGCGACTCTCACGGGCGACGGGGGGAAGAATCAACGGGAATCTTTTTGAAACTTGGGATTATTGGTCGGACATCGCCAGAACGGGTGGGATTGTTTTGATTGGTATTCACGGGAAAAAAGCCAACTCTCTGCTGTCTCCGTGAGGCCGATTTCGACAATTCGGAGATTTGCTATTTGAGCATCCGCAACCCGCTTAAACGAGATCCTTGTGTCTCACCTAATTCTAATCGCCGCCGACGCTGGAAGTAGCGGTAAGCCCAGCTCTTTTAAAAATCCGTTGTGCTTACTCGTCGCCATTTGAATCGCCTTTTCGATTACCCCCAATTGGTCGTGAGTCATGGCCAGATCGATCTCCGCCTCACCCACCGCCGTGCTGATGTAGCGGGAGATGTTCAAGTTGAAGTCGTTCTTCTTGATCTCATCCATCTCCACCCGGCGGGAGTAGCGGGTCTCTTCCTTCCGGAACTGGTAGGTGTCGATGATCTTGGCGATGTGCTGCT
>JANPAU010000217.1:0-7348 GCA_031430055.1 Akkermansiaceae bacterium
CGTTCCCATCGTTCATCCTCGTCGCTGGGCTGGCACTGTTCTGCTCGGTAGGAGCCTACCTGCTCATGAACATCTGGCAGCCACGAGTTCCCGCAACGGAAGCTGGCCTAATCTATACCATTGAACCGCTCTTCACGGCGATCTTCGTGCTCTTTCTGCCTGTACTGCTAGGCGAATTCATTGGGGTAACTTATCAAAACGAGACCATCACACTTACGATGATCACCGGTGGAACGCTCATCATCGGCGCCAACTTGATCATGCAGTGGAAACGCCCGCCTCATTTACCACCTGCAGGGCCGGTAACTAACTTCTAGCAGGTTCATTCAAAATTAAAATTCTTACTGCGAGTGGGTAAAAGCTTGAAGCGACCACCATTCCTCTGCCGAATCGGATCAAACACGGAATCCATTCCCACGGATTTAATCTCGCAGACTTGGGCCATGAGTTCGCCTAGGCGGCCCTTAGGGAAACCCCGCTCCAGAAACCAGCAAAGGTATTCATGCGGGAGATCCATGATCGGAACACCTGCGGGTGGGTAGGCTTTGATGCCGAACTTCCCGAAAGGAATCTTCGTTTTTCCAATCTCGATGAGGAGATTTCGGAAGTCGTCACGGTCGATTTCTGTGAAATTCGACACCGGGATCGGCTAGAGTTTCGCGCTCTCTGTGACGGGTGGCTTGGGGCTGTTCGCCTTGAGCGCGGATTCGGTTTGGCCTTTAAACCAGGAATCGAACTGATCTTTCGGGGTGACTTCCATGGAACCCACCATGTTTGCATGTCCCTCGCCGCAGAGTTGACCGCAAACGACGAATGTTTCCAGAGATTTGATCGGAGTGAACCACATCGGGATTTCTCGTCCTGGGATTGCGTCCTGCTGGATGCGCATCGGAGTGATCCCGTAGTTATGAATTACATCTTTGGTGCCGATGTTCAGAACTGCGGCCTGATTCACCGGGAGCTTGAGAATAGGGCTGGTGAAATCATCCAAGGCATTCGGGTCGGTATAGTCGATGCCAAGATCGTTGGTGCCCGAAATCAGTTGAGGGTCATGACGACCGAATTTGTTGTCCGCACCGGGATAGTGATAGGTCCAGCCGAACTGCCAACCGACGACACGAACGCGGACGGGATCGAGATTCTGAACACTCTTCCAACTATCCACTCGCTCAGCCCAGAGCGGAAACGCGAAACCCAACAGAAGAACGGCCTCAACAATGATCACTCCAATTTCCAAGTGGCTGGAGAGGTGACTCTTTACCCCCACGTAGGAAGCTTTTGTATTGTTCTTATGCCAGAAGCGGAAGATGCAGTAGAAAAAGAACAGCGTCCAACCGACGAACAGCGCGATCATGAACCAATGAACAACATCGTTCAAGTGGTCAACCTGTCCGCCGTGGGCAGAGAAGTTTTCCGGAATGCCTAGAAACTTGGTGGGACTCATAGTGGTAAATATATAACTTAAAGGGAGGATCAATGCGAGGACTCGGGGCGGCAGTAGTCGTCGGAAAGCATTGGATCAAAGTTCTCCCTCTCCCGCCGCGCGATGCGGAACATGCAGAAGACGATTCCTCCCAATACGCCGAGAATCATGAGCAATAAAAAAAAGATCGACCAACCGGCGGCATCGCCACCGCCTTCGATCATACTCACGCGGCAAGTGGAGCAGGCGATCAATGGATTCAAAAAATTCATGGTAAAAGTAATGGATGATGAAAACCCAGAGTCAAATGTGGATGCGAGTGAGTTTGCGGTAAAAATAGACGCCATACACCGGCATCAATAAAGCGCCACAAATTCCCACAACCCCGAGAACTGTAGCCATCGTCGATGGCTCAGGAGCAAGAACGAAAGACCACACCGCCAGGAAGATGCAAAGCAAGGTGCTGACCGTTACGAAAACAATGTGAAATCCTTTGAGTGACATGACTTGAGGTGGAGTTGATAGATTAACGACCCGAGTAGAACAGCGGATCAAAAATTGGATCGCCGAGCGCGAGTGCGGTCAGGCCTGCGAGACTCCAAACCATCACAAGTCCGGAACCGAATAACCAATACACGGCCTTTTTCTCGTGATTAAGGTGCATGAAGATAAAGGCAACCAGCGACGCTTTGATGGAAGCAATTGTAAGCCCGAGGATCGCATCCCACTTGTCGAAACCATGTTTTCCGATGTCCAGCGCCGGCACCGTTGCCACAAGCACCGTGATGATCGTTCCAAGGAACAGAATGCCACCGACGAAGAGGTAAGTCCGAATCGACTTCTTGATTGCTTCAGGAGTATCAGCCATTTGATTTTATATAAGTGAATAGAGTGATGATTCAAGGGTTACATCAAATAAAGGATCGGGAAAACAAAGATCCAAACAAGGTCCACGAAGTGCCAAAACAAACCGCCCACTTCGACGCGATTCGCAAGCCACTCAGGATTTTCCAAATACATTTTACGACCAAAGAACAGATAGTAGGCGAGAACGAGCGCACCACCGATGACGTGGAGGCCGTGAAGACCGGTGATTGTGAAATACAAAGCATAGAACGTATTCCATGCAGGAGTGAATTTTGCAGCAAATCCGATTTGTTCACGAGGCACCGAAAGATGTGGAAACGTATGTTTATCTTCGCGACCCTTGTAGTCAGGGCCCATGAATTCTTCTTTGATTTTGATCTTTTCTTTCTCGCGATCGACACCGTCCGCCTTGGCCACAAGATCCTTCCAACCGATGCGATAGCGTTCCTTGAGAGTCGGTTCGCGGTTAGGCTTGCCTGTTTTCTCATCGATTCCATAGTCATCGATGAGACGCTTTTCGATCTTGGCGACTTGCACCTTGTTCCATTCCCAGGCATCTCGGGCAAAGTCGTTATTTTTGACCAACCAAGAGTTATCGATCGCAACAATGGGATCTGCGCCTCGCTTCACCGCGTTCATTGCGAGGTGTTGGAAATCGATTGCGTCAATGTTGTGAAAGACCATCGGACTGGCAAGCAACTTTCCGTCGACGACCGTATCATCGCGCAAACGGGATTGACCGTCCGCCTCGCGGATGTCGCGGGGACTGAAACTCACGCGCACGGGCGGCTCGACGTTGAAAGCGACGCTTGAAATTTCGGTGAGCAGTTTGGGAGCAAGGGCTTCGACGTCGATGTTGACACTCGATGCAATCTGCCAACCTCGTTTGCCGGGGTTCTCGGCCTTTGCCACTTTCCATTCCTCTCGAAGGGCCTCAGTGCGAAACGCACCGTTGTTGGCCCGCGCTGCCAAGTGAACTTTTTGAACCCGCTCAAGTATTTGATTCGAGAGAATCTCACCTGCCTTGGCGATCACCTCAGCGGGCTGCCCTGCTTTAGTCACCGCAGTTAGATCAGCCGCGAGGACAATTTTCGAATGATGATGCTCAGCCTGAGTGAGGAGTTCATCGACCCAAGGTTTATGGAAGCGAACCGTGTTGAACGTTAACTTGCTCGCTTCCACAAAAATCAAGTTCTCTTCAACCTCATGGCCATGGTGGTTGAGCACGGGCTTGCCATCCTCCATCTCTTTACCAAGGTGTCCTTCAACAACCGTGAAGTCTTTGAAACGGAGCGCTTGGTGATGAAACTTCACGTTGTATTCGACACCCTTGAGGACCATGAAAATCAGCGCACAAAAGACGGTGATTCCCATGAAAATCTGGAACCTTCTCCATTGGCGCATCTTGAGCGCGGCCCAGGCAAAGACCACGGTGACGGATGAGCCGATCAGCACGAAGGTATTAATCAAACCGGGAAGCACCGGCAGCGTGCGCTCGGGCCATGGGTAGTCCGCACCGAGGCGCAGGAATACGTAGGCGGAGAAGAAGCCGCCGAAAAGCATGACTTCAGAGGCAAGGAATAACCAGATGGCAATCTTCGAGTTGAAGAGACCGGTGTCCTTGCGGGGAGTGACGACGTAGGGAATTTCCATTTGAGAGAGAAAACGAGTAAGGTCTTAGCGTGTGAGTAAGGAATTAGTGAGAGACTGTCTCTTTTTTGGCTGGAGCATCCTCGGACTCGAGATGCTTTGGCTCGATCCACTGCGGAATGAAGTCCGAGTCGAAACCGGGACGGCTATACTCATAAGGACCGCGATAGGTCACTGGTTCCTTGAGGAAATTCCCGTGTCCTGGAGGTGTCGGAGTCGCCCACTCCAAGGTGGTCGCGTTCCAAGGGTTATCGCTGTTAGCCTTCTTGCCCCACTTCCATGAAGTGAATAGATTGATCACAAAAAACACTTGGAATAGTGCCATGCCCCATGCACCCATCGACATCGGAATATTCAGATCGATGTTTTGTACAACGGTTTGACCGAAGACGTTGACACCATCCGCAGCCTTGTCGAGGTAGGCATCGCCCCCGTTATACCAACGGCGATGGAAACCGGCCATCCCTTGGACAAGCATCGGGAAGAAGATGATATTCATGCAGATCAAAGTCGGCCAGAAATGCAAGTGGTTCAGAGTCTTGCTCATGTAGCGACCGGTGATTTTCGGATACCAGTGATGGATTCCCCCGAAGAAGCCGAACAAGATACCAGGAGCAACCACGTAGTGGAAGTGCCCGATCACATAGTAAGTGTCATGCAAGTGCAAACCTACCAAGTTGAAAGCCAACGGTAGTCCGGTAAGACCGCCGATGCCAAACATCGGGATGAAGGCACAGGCCCAAAGCATCGGTGGGGTGAAGCGAATGGAGCCTCCCCACAGGGAGATCAACATAGCCGTAATGATCACCACCGAAGGGATTGAAATCAGTACTGTCGTCGTTTGAAAGAACGTAGAAACTGCGGCGCCCATTCCTGTCATATACATGTGGTGAGCCCAAACCACGAAGGAAAGAAACCCTAAGACCAATACGGAGTAAACCATCGACTTATACCCCCACAAAGGTTTGCGAGTATTCACCGGGATGATTTCAGCGACGCAGGCAAAAGCCGGAAGGAGAAGCACGTAAACTTCAGGGTGACCGAGGAACCAAAAAAGGTGCTGGAACAGCAGTGGCGAACCACCACCCGAAAGATCCGCAAGTCCATCTCCTTTGGTATAAAGTCCAGAAGGCATGAAGAATGACGAGTGGGCCACGCGGTCCATCAACTGCATGATGCCTGCGGCTTCAAGTGGAGGGAACGCAAGGAGAAGCAGGAAAGCGGTCACTAACATCGACCACACGAAGAATGGCATCCGCATCCATGTCATTCCCCGCACTCGAAGATTGATGATGGTGGTGATGAAATTGACCGAACCAAGAAGCGAAGAAGTAATGAGTAAGACCAACCCGATCAACCACTGAGTTTGCCCTGCCAACCACTGATTGACGACTTGACCATCCGCAAAGCCAGCGAGTGGAGAATAGTTCGTCCATCCGGATTTCGCAGCACCAGACTCCATAAAGAACGAAGCGCACATGATTAGGCCACCGGCAAGATAGACCCAGTAACTCGCCATGTTCAGACGAGGAAAAGCCATATCCGGCGCACCAATCTGCAGTGGCGTCACGTAGTTGCCGAAAGCACCGAAACCGAGCGGAACGATCCCAAGGAAAACCATGATGGTGCCGTGCATCGCACCAAACATGTTATAAGTCTCCCCCGTTACTTTGCCATCCTGCAACCAGCGAGCCTTCCAGCCATCGGTGAATACCCAACTCATCCACTCCGGAAGCGGTTGGTGTGGATAGGCGATGCTCCAACGCATCACCATCATCAAATAAAATCCAAATGCCAAAAACAACAGCGCCGTAATGCCGTATTGAAGGCCGATCATCTTGTGATCCGTTGAGAAAATCCATTTCCGGATGAACCCAGGATCGTGATGGTCGTGGTGCGAGTCGTCGTGATGGGCATCGTGCCCGGTGTGTGCTGTAGCGTGAGAGCTCATAATTCCGTCTGGCGGCGTGTGAAAGGGTGGCGTGAAAGTGGTTACGGTGCTTTGGCGGGTGCCAAAGTAATGGGATCAAGCAAGGTCTTTGGATCAAGCGCAGTGCCAGGAAGTGATTTGACATGATCGGCTTCGAGTTCTGTTCCAGTGACCATATTGCCTGTATCTTTTCGAGCTGCTGAAATCGCGAGAGCCTCCTTGGCCATCTCGGTAGTGATAACATCGCCGACGCTATTGCCGAAGTTGTTACGGACATAGGTCATGATTCCAGCGAGATCTTCAGGAGTCATCCCAATTCCCTGCGGAGGCATCACGCCGTAGGTTGTCTTGTTACTCACTGGCCCTTGAAGTCCATTGAGAATGATCATCGCAAATCGCTCGGTTTTCCCCGTCACCCAAGTGGAACCTACCAGTGACGGAAAGGTCGAGCCATTGCCTTTCGCGTCCGAACCATGACATCCATTGCACTTCGCGGAGTAAATTTTGGAACCCTTCGCCATGTAGGCAGCGAGTGCCTCCTTCGGGACTGGGCCAGTATCTGCAAGCCCTGGAGCAGCACTACGGACATAGCCTTCACGGAAATTGGTGCCGTAGGCGAACAAGCTTCCACCACCGCCTAGAATCCCACCAGCGACGAGTAGGACAATCCCGCAAGCGACAAAAGCCCAGAGCGAAATTGGCTCGACTCCGTTGTCGACGATTCTTTTTTCCCGGGCGCAGGCAGCCGCCTCGCGAACCACTTTCCCGTGAGCCTCGCTCACATTGATGGAGTCTTCGAGGTCCGGTTTTGAATTTGGATCAGACATGGGTGAAATTAGGTAGAAAGTAATTTAATTCAAGGGATCAACCTTTGTTTTTCGGCGGAGAAAAGCCGAGCACGGCAGGTACGGCTTGATCCTTCTTGAGCGAGAGTAAGTAAGAGACGAGAGCTTTGGCGTCCTCGTTTGGAACCACTTCGGTTTTGCCGTCATCGCGGATGGAAATCGCATTGATCGAGGGATTTCCCTTAACCGGTCGCTCAGTGAACATGAACCGGAATGACGGGCAAGTGGACTTCCAACGCTGCGGTTCCAACCGTGGATTGTATAAGTGAGCAAACAACCAGGCCGCTGGATCCTTGCCCGCCGCGTAGATAGATTCCACACGACGTCCCAGATTCGACAAGTCCGGCCCCATCCGAGAAACCCCGATTTGAGCGAAACTTTCACCGGCGAAGTCATAAGCATTCGTCTCGCGGCGAGTATCACCGCGGTCGGGATCTGCTTTCAAACCACCCCAGTCCGCGCGATAGAGATCGTTTCCGGCATAAGTTGGACGAATGACCTGCGTGTGGCAGAGATAGCATCCGTTTTCGGCATAGACCAAAGCACCGTTCACGATTCGTCCGGTGCGTTTGGGATAAAAAATCCCCGTCGCGCCATCCGTTGCTTCGTTGAGCTGAATGGGAGCCAAGTTGC